>CAYWMZ010000045.1:0-9902 GCA_964459485.1 uncultured Desulfocapsa sp.
GATGATGTGATCTCGGCCTATCGCAACAATCGTAGCTCACCTTTTGAGACCCTCACCAACCGGGAAAAAGAGGTTCTGGATCTGGTGGTGGCTGGACACACCAGTAAGGTTATGGCCGCCATGCTTTGCCTCAGCCCCCGAACCATTGATCATCATCGTGCCAATCTCTTGAGAAAGTTTGAGATGAAAAACAGTGTCGATCTTGTCAATTTTGCAGTGCGCAATGGTTTTGTGACACCCGACGACTGAGCTGATATTATTGACTTCTCTGTATCATTTTTTGAATAAAAATCGTTTTATTCAAAAAAACTCTTTTTATTAGTAATTTCATTCACCCGCCTATCCTTTTGTTTTCTCTAACCTAATATCCATTCTTGGGTAAATATACCTAGGGAAAATTGCGTATTTCTCACAATTGTCTTTTTGTTCTAGCTGTGGTCTTTACAGGTATGTGTATTTGATTATTAGCTGGCAAGGGAGTCTGTCATTTGGTGCCTCGTGGGGGATTGGATGTGCCGGACTAAAAAGAGTCGAAAAAGGGAGTGGCAAGATGAATAAGGCGGAACTTGTGGCATCGGTTGCGGCATCAGCCGGAACCACCAAGGTGAAGGTAGAAATGGTATTAAACGGTGTCCTTGAGAACATGGTGAAAAAGATGAAAGATGGTGAAAAAGTAAGTCTCCTGGGTTTTGGAACATTTAGTGTCGTTGAGCGGGTGGAAAAAAAAGGACGTAACCCTCAGACAGGACAAAATATTATTATTCCAAAACACAATTCTGTGAAATTCAAACCAGGTAAGACCCTTTACGGAAGGGTTCAGTAGTCTTTTCTTAGGTGTATTGTTACAGGCCAGAGGATGCAGTTTCGTAGCGCCCTCTGGCCTGAGTAGCTGAATCCATAGGCATTATTGAAGAAAGTTTTGTGTCCTGTTCTGTGACAGTCCCTAACGTTTAGGGAAGCAGCTCAATATTGTTCTGCTGTTTCTTCGTGCTCGCTATGCGTATTTTCCACAACAGCATTCCAGCTACTACCATCAGGCTGCTTAAGAGCTGCCCCCTGGTGATCCAACCCAACATGAATCCTATCTGCTGATCCGGCTCCCGGAACAGCTCAACAAACATCCGCAGACAGCCGTAACCCACAAGAAAGAGGCAGAACATACTGCCATGGGGCCAGAATTTCTCTCCTCTCCAGGGCCGAACTCTGTTACTCCATAGCAGGATAAATAACAGCACTCCTTCCAGCAGCATCTCGTAGATTTGGGATGGGTGGCGCGGGAGCGGGCCGCCGCCTGGAAAGACCATGGCCCAGGGGACATTGCTGCTGCGGCCAAAGAGTTCGCCGTTGATAAAATTCCCAATTCTTCCCAGCCCCAGGCCCACCGGAATGGTTACCACATATATATCGGCGCATTTCCAGAAATTGAGTCTCTTTTTGCGGATATAGAACCAGCCGCCCACTATAACTCCTAGACAGGCCCCGTGGAAAGACATACCGCCGGTCCAGGTGGCTGGGATTTCAAGGGGGTGCTGCATAAAGTAGGAAAAATTATAGAAGAGGACATAGCCCAGGCGGCCACCCACCACCACAGACAGGATCAGAACCAGATTGAGGTTTTCAAATACGGGTTCCAGCTTGTCATAAGAAAACTGGCGTATCTGTCTGAGAACTAGAAAGTAACTTGCGGTAAATCCAAGGACATACATCAGTCCGTACCAGCGTACCTTGAGTGGTCCAAGCCCGAAAATCACCGGGTCAATATTTGGAAAGTTTATCATAGTTTTTTCTGTTTCTGATGTTTTTTGAGATGAACTTGGAGCACCGAGATGGCCGCTGGAGTGACCCCTGAGATGCGTGAGGCCTGCCCAAGTGATCGGGGTCTGACCCGGCCAAGTTTTTCTACAACCTCATTAGAAAGACCAGATAATGTTTTGTAATCAATGGTATCAGGAAGTTCCATGGCCTCCATCTTCTTAAAACGGGCCACCTGCTCCTCCTGCCTTTTCAGGTATCCCTGGAATTTGAGTTCCAACTGCACTTCATTGCAAACGGTGGAATCCACCAGTTCTCGAACGGCCTCCTGGGCCTCTGGTGGTTCAGTAGCAAGGAGACTAAGCTGGGCCAGGGAGAGTTCCGGCCTGCGCAAAAGTTCCGACAATTTACACTTCTGTTTCAGGGCAACGGAACCCTCCTCTATCAGAATTGTATTAGTGGCTTCGTTGGGGAATACCGAGCAGTTTTCCAGGAGTTTACGGCCCTTGTCCATGGCTTCCTGTTTGCTGAGGAACCGTTTGTAATCTTCCTCTTGGAGGAGCCCGATAGCATGGCCGATTGCACAGAGTCTGGTGTCGGCATTATCTTCGCGCAGTAGGAGGCGATACTCTGCCCGGGAGGTGAAGAGACGGTAGGGCTCTTTGGTGCCGCAGGTTACTAGATCATCGATCAGTACTCCGATATAGGCCTGGGCCCGGCTCAGGATAAGAGGCTCCTGGTCACGCACCATATGTACTGCGTTAATTGCTGCCATCAGGCCCTGGGCCGCCGCCTCCTCGTAGCCGGAGGTGCCGTTGATCTGTCCTGCCAGAAAGAGACCGGGAACCCGCTTGGTTTCAAGGTTAGCCTTCAGTTCCAGGGGATCAATATAATCATACTCTATGGCATATCCGGGACGAACAATGGTCGCCTTTTCCAGGCCCTTAATAGTGTGCAGCATGGCTAGTTGGGTTGCCAGCGGCAGACTGGTGGGCAGGCCGTTTGGGTACACCTCTGTGGTGTCTAGGCCTTCGGGTTCCAGAAAGATCTGGTGTCGGTCTTTTTCTGGAAAGCGCATTACCTTGTCTTCAATGGAAGGGCAGTACCTGGCCCCGATACCTTCGATGATTCCCGCATACATGGGGGATTTCTTGATGTCTGCCCGAATTGCTGCATGGGTTTCAGGGTTGGTATAGGTGATATGGCAGGGGCGTTGCGGTAGCTTGTATGGGCCGCTGTTGGCAAATGAGAAAAAGGCCGGAGGCTGGTCGGAATGCTGTTCGTCAAGTTGGGAGTAGTCGATGGAGTGGGCATCGATACGGGGCACGGTTCCGGTCTTCATCCGGCCCATGTTAAATTCCATCTTTTGAAACCATTTGGAGAGGCTGGTGGAAGGCGGATCGCCCATGCGCCCTGCTGGAAAGTTTTTCAGGCCTATATGGGTGAGCCCATTGAGAAAAGTTCCGGTGGCCACAATCACCGCCTTGACCGTAATCGTTTCATCCAGTGAGGTGAGCAGGCCGCAGATCCTGCCATCTTCCACAATCAGAGAATCCACCACGGTCTGTCTGATTTCCAGGTTTTCCTGGGCCTCCATAATAGATTTCATCCGGAGTCGGTACTGGAGTCGGTCGGCCTGGGCCCTGGAAGAACGCACTGCCGGCCCTTTGGAGGTGTTGAGCCTGCGGAACTGTATGGAAGTGGCATCGATATTCTTGGCCATCTCTCCACCCAGGGCATCAATTTCACGAACCAGATGTCCCTTGGCTAGTCCACCAATGGCAGGGTTGCAGGACATGGCACCGATGGTGTCGACGTTGATCACCGTGACCAGCGTTCTGCATCCCATGCGGGCGGCGGCGAGTGCTGCTTCACAACCGGCATGGCCGGCTCCAATTACTGCAATGTCAAATGAGTGCATAGTTTGTGTTCCTGTTGCCTTTTACTCTTTGTTCCACCAGATGAGTGCCCAGCGGGCAGGAGAGGATCGTGTTACTACGAGTGCCCCTCCACTGTCGCTCCGGCTGTTCTGTTCTATGTAACGGGTGAGGAGCAGGTCTTCTTCGGAGCTGAGATCCTTGAACATCCAGCGGTATGAGTCCAGGGCCGCGTCCATGGAGGCATAGGCGACGGTTTTCTCAAGGCTTATAATATCCACACAGGGATGGATTCCCATGGAATAGAGAGTGTTCAGGGTGTAGATATAGTCCGGGCCTGAACGAAAGGGTCTGCCCAAAGCCTTAAAGGCCCCCTGGTCAAAGGGGGTGGGATTGATGCGATCCACAACAAATACTGCTCGCTTTGCAGTCTGGTTGAGTTTGGTCAGTGCCGCCTTAAGGTTGGCCACGCTCAGGGAGCGAGAGGCAATGCAGATATCATACTGTCCAATGTTCAGGGCCTCCCAGTCATCTTCCCATGATGCCAGTACGGTCCTGATATTGCCAAGTTGCCGCTGTTTTGCCAGTGTCTCCAGGGTACTTAGCATCCCTTGGGAATAGTCAAGGGCACAAACTGATTTGACCTGTGGTGCCAAGGGCAGGCTCAGGGTGCCAGGTCCCGAACCGGCATCGAGTACGGTGGCGCTGTGGTCGTGAGGGATACGCTGTAGGACGAGATCAACAAAGGCAGAATCGCTGTTTCTTTTGGCAAATGAGGCCGCTTTTTTGTCCCAGTCGGCAGGTCCCTTGGGTGTCCAGGATTTTTTGGCCCTGGCATTTTGCCACAGGATCTGCCAGTCGAGATCGTCGTATGTGATGTTCGGGTGCATTGTGGTTTTTGGGCCCTTAACTATTGTGTACTGTTCTAGTGTCGCTGCCAGATCTTCAGCCGAAAGAGTAGCACAGCCAAAATGCTTGTGCAAGAGTCTGCCGAAAATGTTTGACACAGTCAGCACAATATGGTTAATATTGTCTCTTTGTTGATTTTACGCCCTGCGAATAGTTGAGATTCAGTGTACAAGGTGTGCAGGGCAAGGATATCCGGGACCTACAGCGAATCTCTGTAACATGCAACCGCCCGGTTTTTTGTATGAATATACCGCAATGATTGCGGATAAGGAGTAAGTGATGAGTAAGCGTACCTTTCAGCCCAGTAATATCAAACGTAAACGTAGCCATGGATTTCGTTCCCGTATGTCAACCCGTGCCGGTCGTGCAATTCTGAATTCACGTCGAGCAAAAGGACGTAAGCGTCTTTCCGCCTAACTGACTTTGCCGAGGTTCAAACTCCCGAAAACTGCCTTGCTTCGTAAGGGACGGGAGTTTGAGAAGGTGTATCGGAAGGGGACTCGCTGGCATGCGAAGGGTTTTTCACTGATCTTTTGTCCCAATGATTTTGGGTACAATCGAATTGGGATCAGTGTCCATCGTAAACTCAAAGGGGCCGTAAAACGTAACCGGATAAAAAGGATTGTTCGTGAATCTTTTCGTTTAGATCGTTCTCTGTATCCGGAGTGTGCCGATATTGTCTTTGCCGTTCGTCCTGATTTTTCTGCGAAATCTCCTGCCGATGTCACCGCCTTGGTTACAAAACTTGGAACCTGAAATTTGTGTTCGCCCGTGGGATGGATGCCTGATGTGTAACAGGAATAAATCAATACGCTCGTGTTGTATGGTCTTATGAAGATTCGTCTCCTGATTAAGAAGATCCCCATTGCTCTGATCCGAGGCTATCAATATTTCATTTCTCCGCTTTTCCCTCCAAGTTGTCGTTTTACCCCTACCTGCTCCTGTTATGCCATTGAGGCCATTGAATCCCATGGTCTGATGCGGGGCCTCCTGCTTTCCTGTGGTCGCATATTGCGCTGCCATCCCTTTTGTCGCGGGGGCTTCGATCCTGTCCCGGGTTCCAAAGGGGATAAGGAGCAAGAAAAACAATCACGGGAATGCTCCCGAACCAGTTGTACTACTTAACGCCTTTGCAGGTGTTTATTTCTTTTTTACTAATGTGGTAACATATGGACATTTATAAAACATTTTTGGCTATTATCATCTCCTTCGTAATTCTTGTCGGGTATCAGTATCTCTTTGTAGGCTTTGGTCCACAGGAGACTCCACAGGAAATTTCCGATGTGCAGCAATCAGAAGAGGCAGCGGTTAAGACGGCTCCGACTCTTACGACAGAGACCGCCAGCCCCTCCGTCCTTGCCACGCCCCAGACTGTTCCCGCAGTGGTTGCGTTCCACCCTGATAGAGAATCCAGAAAGGTGCAGGTGGATACTGATCTTTACACTGCCACCTTCAGCGAAGATGGTGGCTCTGTTAGAAGCTTTATCCTTCACGACTACAAAGAGACCGCCGCTGCCGATTCTCCCGGAATGCAGATGGTGAAGGTGGATGGTGCCGAAGGCTTTCCCCTGGAGTTCTCCTGGGGCAGTGTGGCCCCTGCAGCCACCTTTTATGATGCAGGTGGTTCTGATGTCTCTTTTAAAGGAAATACAGCTCACCTCACCATGAAGGGGCAGGGTAACGGTCTGGAGATTGAAAAGAATTTCACCTTCTCTAAAGATAGCTATTTGATGGAGTTGCAGGTTCGAGTGAAGAATGTATCGAACGCCCCCCTGCAAGGGACAGCAGCGCTGCATCAGTCGAACAGCCCATTTCGCACAGTTAAAGCAGGAAGTCGACTCCTCTTTATCGGACCTGCATTTTACTTGGGAGAATCGCTGACAGAGATTAAGTCTGATAGCTATGAAAAAGGTCCCAGCACCATCGCAGGTCAGATGGACTGGGTCGGCTACGAGGGCACCTATTTTATCAGTGCCTTCCTGCCCCAAAAAGATAGTGCCAGTTCTCTCACCGTTTCTTCCTTTGGCGAGGAGGGGGTTAAGATGCAGTTGAACAGTGACCTTGATACCTTGCAGCCCGGTCAAGAGAAAGTCTACAGCTATAAACTCTACTTTGGACCCAAGAAACTTGATATTCTAAAAAAGGTTGGTTTCAACCTGAATAAGGCCCTCAACTTTGGCTGGTTTGATGTGATTGCCCAGCCCACCCTCTATCTCCTCAACTTCTTCTACAGCATCTTCAAGAATTATGGTATCGCCATTATTCTGGTTACCATCATCTTTAAGGCAGTCTTCTGGCCCATTACTCAAAAGGGTTTGAAATCCATGAAGAATATGCAGAAACTGCAGCCTAAGATGGCCAAACTCAAAGAAAAATATAAGGGTGATCCCACCCGGATGAATCAGGAGGTGATGAACCTCTACAAGACTTATAAGGTAAATCCTTTGGGTGGTTGTCTACCCATGGTTTTGCAGATTCCGGTGTTCTTTGCCCTCTATAAGGTACTCTTGATGTGTATCGAATTACGTCATGCACCTTTTATGCTGTGGATCACCGATCTTTCTGCCCCGGATCGGCTCTTTGTCGGTCTACATATTCCCTATGTGGGTGGTATCCCGGTGCTGACCCTTCTTATGGGCGCCTCCATGTTTTTGCAGCAGAAGATGACACCCACCACGGCAGATCCCACCCAGGCTAAAATTATGATGTTTCTGCCCGTTCTGTTCACCTTTATGTTTATCAATTTTGCCTCCGGCCTGGTTCTGTACTGGTTTGTCAATAACCTGCTCGCCATTCTTCAGCAGCAGATAATCAATCGCCAGAGTAAGGCCTGAACCAGTTCAACGAGAGTTGGTACGATCAGCCGTTCTAAGGATGGCTGATCATCTTCACAATCATGCATGACTCCCGCAAGGATGAGAAAAATATGTCTTCTGGAAAAATAGATTTCTACGGAAAAGAAGTAACTGATGCCATCAAAAAGGCCTGTGATACCTTAGGAGCGCCTCAGGAAGAGATCGCCATTGAGGTGGTTGAAACCGGTTCTATGGGCATATTTGGCCTGATTCGCAAAAGGGCCCATATTCGGGCAGTGGTAAAAGGTCTTGAGCCGGAAGTAGAGCCCAAGAAGTCTCAGGCCAGGGCAGAAAAGGCAGCTCCGGAAGTAGATGCTGAAGAGAGTGTGGTTTCAGTCAAGGTGGAAGGAAACAGGGAAGAGGCTGACTCCGAAGCAGAGGCTGAGATAGAAAAGGAGGCTGAGGTAGAAAAGGAGGCTGAGGTAGAAAAGGAGGCTGAGGTAGAAAAGGAGGCAACTCCTGCCGCTGTTCAGAAAAGTGCTGCTCCTGAAGAGAAAAAGAAGGCTCGTCCACCGCGACCGGCCCCGGTTGAGATTTCAAAAGAGAGTGTGGAGCTGATACGGGCCCAGTTGGAGGAGTTGTTAAAGCTCATGGATTTTCCCTCGCCAGTTACCGTAGAGCTTGAGAGTGGTACAATCAACCTTCAGGTGGGAGATGAACATGAAGAAGCCCTCACCGCCCAGGATGGTAAGGTTATAGATTCGCTGCAATATCTGCTGCGTAAGCTTGCTGCTCGGAAGGTTGAAGAAAAGATCCGGCTCTCCATCGATATTGGTCAGTTTCGTGAAAAACGTAAAGTAGAACTGGTTGAGCGGGCCAAAGAGCTTGCTGCCATGGTTAAGGAAGATGGCAAGACCCAGGCCATCCCCCCCCTAAATCCATCAGAGCGGCGTATTGTCCATGTGGTTCTCCAGGATGACAAGGATATCCGTTCCCGCAGTGTTGGAGATGGCCTCTTTAAAAAGGTGCTTATCTATAAACCGGGAAAGGGCAAAAAACCGGGTGGCAATAAGCGTGGCGGCAGGGGAAGGCGCGGTGGCAATAGATCTGCCAAAAAGTCCCAGGAGAACGGTGAGTCCTAGATAGAGGAACAGGGGAGGGCCAACGTTATGGAGAACAGCGATACAATTGCGGCCATTTCAACTCCGCCGGGATCTGGTGGAATTGGCATTATTCGCATAAGCGGCGGGGAGTCCCTTGACCATTTACAGGCAATTTTTTGCCCTGTAGACAGTGCCTGCTCCTACACGAGCCACCGTCTCTACTACGGGCGTATCGTCCATCCTCAAAGCAGTAAAACTCTCGATGAAGTCCTGGCCGTTTATATGGCGGCCCCGAAGACCTATACTCGTGAAGATGTGGTGGAGATTCACTGCCACGGGAATTTTCTGGTTTTACAGTCTATCCTTGAGCTCCTGCTGGAGCGTGGGGTACGTCTGGCAGATCCGGGGGAATTTACCAAGCTGGCCTATCTCAATGGTCGCATAGATCTGACCCGGGCAGAGGCAGTAATTGATGTCCTTGCCGCCAGGACCCGCAAGGGAATGGATATGGCGCTCGACCAACTGGGCGGTAGCCTCTACAAGGAGGTGGATACTATTCGGGCCTCACTGGTTCGGATGCGGGCCGTGGTTGAAGTGGCCATTGATTTTCCGGATGAGGATATTGAGATCATCAATTATCCGGCCCTTGGCCAGCAACTGCAAAATGAAATCCGCTCTCCACTTCAGAAATTACTTCTTCAGGCCGATGAGGGACGTATTTTCCGTGACGGCATATCCGTGGTGATCGTCGGTCTCCCCAACGTTGGCAAATCCAGCCTCTTAAACACTTTGCTCCAGGAAGAGCGGGCACTGGTGACCGCTATTCCGGGAACCACCCGTGATACCATTGAAGAATATCTTGATATCAAAGGGGTACCGGTGCGTATGGTAGATACGGCCGGAATCCGTGAGGATGCTGGAGCTGTGGAACAGCTCGGGATAGATCGTGCCAGAAAGCAGATCGATCAGGCGGATCTGATCCTCTTTATGCTCGATGCGGTGCGAGGGGTAGAGGCTGAGGATAGACAACTCTTTGAGAC
Organism: uncultured Desulfocapsa sp.; assembly: GCA_964459485.1. Classification (GTDB taxonomy): domain Bacteria; phylum Desulfobacterota; class Desulfobulbia; order Desulfobulbales; family Desulfocapsaceae; genus Desulfocapsa. The sequence continues at coordinate 9,477 of CAYWMZ010000045.1, forward strand.
AGTGCGTAACAAACCCCTGCTTCTGGTTGTGAATAAAAGTGATATTGCCACTGAAGCCATCGATATTAAGTCACTGGGTCTGTTGTCAAATGAGTTTGGCTCTGTTCAGATATCTGCCAAGGTTCAACAGGGAATAGGGCAGTTGAAAGAGGCTATTTTTGTCAAGGTCGTTGGAGGCAGTGAACAGTGGCAGGAAGAGGGCTGTGCCCCCAATGTCCGGCATAAGGCGGCATTGCTTGAGTCCGCCGATGCCGCCTTGCGACTTGAACAGGGTCTAAAAAACCGATTGAGCAGCGATCTTCTTGCCGTTGACCTTCAGGAGTGTCTGGGGCCTCTGGATGCAATTGTGGGCGTGACCACCACCGAAGATGTCCTCGATGTAATCTTTGAACAGTTTTGTCTTGGCAAATGAGAGTTGCAATTAAC
>CAYWMZ010000046.1:0-9864 GCA_964459485.1 uncultured Desulfocapsa sp.
GATTACATCATGGAGACGAACAAGATTCTGGTGGGTGGTCCCGGCAGTCATTTTATTTTTCCTCCATGAGAAACTGAAGAAGACTGGATGCTACTTTATTAAGATCGGGCTGGTAGGAGCTATTGGCAACCTGTTCCTTCAGCTCTGCAATACGTTCTGAACGCTCAACATTTTCAGCACCACCCGCCTGGGCCTTGTTGACATCCTGAAGAACGGATGAGAACTGAACCTGATCGGTCTCTTTTGCAGAGCCAATCTCTCCTTCCCCAGGGCTCTTGCCAGTTTTCTTTATGCTGCCGATCTGTCCTAGGCCGCCAACTCCTAAAAATTCCACACTCATGGTATCACCTGGATTCTAAATTACGATGCCTGTTCAGGGCTATCAACCTCAGCCCAGTCATCAAGTTTGTTCATTACTGCATCAAGGGTTTCGTAGGAAATATCTGGCAGAGTGCCACCAAATGCGGCGAGGGCCTCGTCAAATCCCTTCTGGATACCTTCTTTCATTACATCAAGGCGGGAAGGGTCATCTCCTGCTATAGTTTTTGCAAAATCTACAATACGATCGGATGTTTGGTCAACTCCAAAGTAGCCATCATCTGCAACAAGTGCTGCCGCATCTGTTTGGCTAATACTGCTGATATCTACCTCTTCCTCTCCAATGGATATTTTAAGGTCTAAGCCCTGTTCTTTCAGGATATTGGCGACAAGCCCTCGAAGCAGATTGTACTGATCTTGACTGTCTCCTGTTTGAAGGCTAAGTGAGCTGGAGTAGGTCATTGAGGTTTCCTTGGTATAGCTGAGTGAAACAGAATCTGATCTCTGCGAAAATTTTTCTGGTGCCTGTTCCATTTTAACAACAGGTTTAACAACCTTACTGCCGGGTGAAGAACTAAATTTAGGGGCAGCGGAAATCCCTTGGTAATTAAGTGTATTTTCCATACCTTACGCCTCCTTGCGATTAAACCTGCGTCCTTGCAGAGTCTGAGTGAACCGGATAAATATTTTCTCTTGTTTACTTTATCGGAATCTTAGGGAGATAAGTTTAGAAAAATTTGCATCATTAACGGTGAGTAATAGACCGGATAGGAATGACTTGGCAAAGGAGCAGATGGGAGGTTTTGGTGGGAATTACTTACTCTTTTTCTTTTTTAGTTGGAAAGCTCTGTTTTTTTAGCTGCTCGTACATGGCTTTACCAATCCCCATACCATCACCAGATGCGGTTTCTCTGGCCATTTCCATATCAATCATCTCCTGGTACAGGGTGTTTGCCATATCCTTTTTAAAGAGTCCTGAATCCGGGACGGTTTTTCGCATGGTCTTATACATCTCATTGATATAAATGGCCTCAAATTCCCGGCAAGAATTGCGAAGTTTGCGGAGTTTGGGATCCTTAGGATCACTGGCCTGGTTTTTGATATTGTCCGCTTTGAGCACAGTCCTGGGATCTATTGAGATATTCATAAGTGAAGGGGGGAGAGGTTAAAGGATAATGAGTTCACCCTGCATGGCACCAGCCACTTTTATCGCCTGAAAAATTGCAATAAGGTCTCTAGGGGTGGCGCCTATGGCATTCAAGGCATCAGCAACAGCCCCAATGGATACCCCTTCCTCGACAACCATCAAATTGCCTTCGTCTTCAAGGACGTCAACCTGAGTCTGCGGGGTGGTGACTGTTTGGCCTTGTGCCAGGGGGTTGGGTTGTGTGACATCGGCTGTTTCTTTGATGATGAGTGAAAGATTTCCATGGGAAACAGCTACCGTTGAGAGCCTGACATCCTGGCCCATAACAATGGTACCGGTACGCTCATTGACGACCACTCGTGCATTGGTATCAGTGTCAATGCGCATTGACTCAATGGAGGCAACGAATTGTACTTTCTTATCCAGGAAGGACTCTGGAATTTTGATTTGAACGGTGGCAGAATCGATGGGGAATGCTGTGCCTTTACCATACGTTTCATTTATCTTATTACTCATATTGGTGGCTGTGGTGAAATCAGAAATACGCAGGGTGTAGGCCAGAATGCCATGTTTAGCAAAAGTTCCTGGAGGTTTTGTCTCAATAATGGCACCACTGCTTATTATGCCAACGGTTGGATGGTTTTTCTGGGCCTTGGCAGCCTTGCCACCGAAAGAAAAGGCACCAATGGTCAAAGAACCTTGGGCTACGGCATACACCTTTCCATCAGGACCTTTAAGGGGGGTCATGAGAAGATTCCCTCCGGCAAGACTTTTGGCATCACCAATGGAAGAGACCTGAACATCAATTGTCGATCCAGGTTTGGCAAAAGGTGGTAGGGAGGCCGTCACCATGACAGCGGCAACATTTTTGACTCGAATACGGTTAAACTCTTCAGGATTTACAGTGATTCCCTGGCGAACCAGCATATTATAAAGGGCCTGTCTGGTAAAGAGAACCTTGATCAGATCATCACCCGTCCCTGCAAGTCCGGTTATAAGACCATAGCCTATAAGCTGATTGTTTCGTACTCCTCTGAGTTCGGCAATATCCTTGATACGCGCAGCATTGCCAAGGGAGGACAAGAGAGTTCCAATCAGGAAAGCACTTAGAAAAAGTGTGATAATTGATTTTTTCATGGCGGATCCCAGGTTAAAATGGCCAGATATTATCAAGAGTCCTGAGGAGCCATCCGGGTTTTTGCTTGTCACTGATAGCTCCTTTGCCTGTGTAGGATATTTTGGCATTAAGTACATATTTAGAATTAACGGTATTATTGGCTAAGATATCAACAGGGCGTATGATTCCAGTCATATAGATAACCTGGATCTCATTATTTACCTGAACTTCTTTGCCTCCACGAATTTTGAGGTTCCCGTTGGCGTACACATCAATTACCTGGGCTGTGAGTGAGGCTACTAGATCTTCCTTTCTGACGGTGGTTCCAGCACCCTTGAAGGAGTTGGCAAAATTAGCCTCAACAAGATTTGCTATATCTATATTTGGATTATTCGCCAGCCATTGCGAATTTTCTATACCAAAAAGATGGGGGATTCCGGCTGTCATGCTGGATGTTCTGTCCGTTTCCGTAGAGGCCTGTTTGCTGGCACTGGCTTTTTCTGAAATAGTAATGGTTACCAAATCACCAATGGTTCGAGCCTTGTGATCCGCATATATAGAATGTTGTTCACCAGGCCACAGCGAACCTTCAGTTCTCTGCGCTTGTTGTTGTACCTGGATTTCTTCAAGAGGTTCAGGAATTTCAATAACTGTCTCCTGAGGCTGGGCACAAGCATTTAACAGAATAAGACAGCTCACAATAAGAGTTAGTTTTTTCATTTAAATCGGAACCTCCACAAGGCCGGGAGCTGCCACTTTAGCAAAGATAATTTTTTTTGAACCACTGTTCATTACGCGTATCATTTGATCTTGCTTTCCGTTCATTGCTGCGATGCCCGAGGCTGTAAGGTGTAATCCACTTCGATTGATTAGAATTTTGACAAGTTGGCCTTTTTGGATAAGTGGTGGAAACTCAATGGTACCGAGATCTAAAACAGAACCGGATCGTAGATTTCTGGTCAGTTTCTTGCCAAGCACTTCTTTGAGGCTAGTGCATGGGTCTCGAAGTGTTGAAAGATCTTTTACCTGGAGTTGAACCATACTGGCTCGAAGTATACTGTTACGCGGAACATTCTGAGTCAGAATGGCGACAGGGGCAAGTGCCTTCAGGTGTCCTCGAATGGAAATATTCTTTACTATCTTACCATCAACTCTGTACGTTATAGTGAATCTACGACTTCCCACAATGCGGGACTTTCCTGGGATTACATTGGTTTGTAATTCTCCAATTGGCAGCACAAAGGGCAGGGGAAGTTCACGAGGAACAAAAGAGTAGACTGCCTGGGGGAGCTCAGGACGACGCATATCCAGGTATTTTGCGATAGTGTCCTCAATATCTTTGGGCCCTATCTCTAAACCTTTCCGAGTGATACGCGTCTCTCTGGTTCCTGTCCAAGTTACGGGATCTTGTCCTTTCAGTTGTCGAACCAGGCGTGATACGATTTTGGTAGTGGCAAGGGTCAGGCTTTCACCAGGTTTTGGTGCGGGGCAGATCTGTCTGCTGCCAAGGGCTTCGGCCAATGAGCTGCTGTCACTGAAGCTGGCTATATCTCCAAGGGTCACCATGGGTGATTCTATTTGAGTTTCTGCTAGAAAATGTACCTCCAGTGCGGAGGCAGAAGGTGACCAAAGAAGTGTAATAAGGCAAAGTAAAAAAATTGTTTTACTCATTGTTATACCAGGTTGTTTGTGGTTTGCATCATTTCGTCCGACGTCTGAATAGTCTTGGAGTTGATCTCATAGGCGCGCTGTGCAGTGATCATTGAGGTCATCTCTTCGACGATATTAACATTAGATCCTTCCAGGAAGTTTTGTAACAAAGCTCCGTAGCCGTTATCACCCGGTGTCCCGTTTTGAGGTGGGCCGGAAGCGTCAGAATCCCGGAACATATTTTTACCGATGGCAATGAGCCCGCCGTTATTAGTAAAGGTCACGGTCTCAATATTCCCAAGTTCAGTACTCGATGTGTCGGCACCAAGAAGGGCGCTGACCACTCCGGTTTCACTGATGGTAACCTGTCTGGCATCATCTGGGATAACTATGCCAGGATTGATTGGGTAGCCATCTGATGTGGTGAGCCTTCCAGTACTATCACGTTTTAAAGCACCGGCACGAGTGTAGGCAATTTCACCATTTGGAAGATCAACCTGAAAAAATCCGTGTCCTTCAATGGCAACATCGAGTTCATTGCCGGTCTGAATAAGATCACCTTGAGTAAAGAGTTTCTGTACTGCAGCGGGGCGAACTCCGAGCCCAACCTGAATACCACTTGGTGATTCTGTGTCGGCAGATGTTTGCGAACCTGGCACTTTGGTGATCTGGTACATAAGATCCTGAAAATCAGCCCGGCTTTTTTTGAAACCGGTGGTGGCAACATTGGCAAGATTATTGGCTATAACATCAAGATTCAGCTGTTGAGCGTTCATCCCGGTGGTACCGGTCCACAGTGAACGTATCATTTTCTATCCTTTAGTGTAAAATTGAGAATTATCCAAGAGAACCGAGTTCGTCCTGTTTTTGTCCCATGGTACTGTAGGCTTTTATAACTTTTTGATAGCTTTCAAAGGTCCTGGTACTTTCTATCATTAGGGCCATTTCTTCGGTCATGTTTACATTTGATATTTCAAGGCTTCCTACGTTAAGGCGGGGTTCAGCTACCGGGGTTTCAACTCCACCGGTCTTTAAAGAGAAGAGGGTATTTGATTCTCTTTTGAGAAGTGCTCGGTCATTAATTGAAAAAATACCTATGGTTCCTACCACTTCACGGGTACCGTCTAAGGACAGGGTGGAGATCTCACCGAGGCTGTTGACTGATATTCTGGCAGTATCTGTATTCTGAATCGTGATTGGCAGGTTGCCCTTTCCTAACACAGGAAGACCGTTACCAGTAAGAAGGGTACCGCTCTGATCCAACTTGAAATCACCCTTTCTGGTATAGCGTGGCCCATCTGGGCTTTGAACCTTGAAAAACCCCTCGTCGTGAATGGCTATATCCAGAGGATTTTCAGTACTTTTCATAGGGCCTGGACTGAATTCAGTGAAATTTTCTCGCACACGACTGTAGTTGATACCCTTGGCCTGTTCGATTTGTTGCTTTCCCTTTAGGAGAGACTCGAAGGTCATTCTGGATTTCTTGTAGCCAACGGTGTTGACGTTCGCTAAGTTGGTGGCAATATTGGCAAGGCGTTGCTCCCGTGAAATAGCTCCTGCAAGGGCACTGTATTTTCCTGATACCATACTAATTCACACTCTTGTAAAGGTGGGGTAGTCTCTCTTGAATCCTATTATTTAATCGACTGTTTGAAGTTTTTTCTTTAGAAGAATCAGCAGGATCTCAGGATTATGATGACTTTAAGCTATTCTCTCTCAATACGCTTTTTATTGGCGCAGAGACTGCTTAGGGTGAGCAGTTGTGAGAGCTCAGTAAGTGACATCCCCAAGGCTTCCGAAATCTCATCTTTTTGCATGCCTGATTGGAACATGGTGGTGGCGTATTGGTAGCGTTCAGGGGCACGCTGTCCCTTACGGTTTTTTATAAAGGAACTTCGTGGTCTTTGTAGTTCCGTAGTAACCGCAGCTTGTCTCAAGTCATTTTGGAAATTCAGCTCTCTTGAATCAAGGTTTTCAGCATGGTGAAGTTTTTCCTGTATAGCATCAAAATATTCGCTTTGGTCATTGAGTGTCCCGGATTGTCGATTAATTTGCCTGCGTAAATATATGGCGTAGCAGAAAATTAGGATACAGAGCAGAAGCGAGATACCATTGAGGGATATGTTATAGTCAAGCATGGGAATTACTCCAAAAGTCCTTTAATTCAGGGAATTTTTAACTTTTGATTTAAGTTTTATTAGTGCCTGGCTGTGCAGTTGAGAAATACGTCCCTCAGAGACTCCTAGAATTTCAGCAATCTCTTTTTGGGTAAGTTCCTCGTAATAATATAATGAAATAACCAAGCGTTCTTTTTCTGAGAGTTGCTCCAGAATCTTGGCAAGGACATGCGTCAATTCATGTTGCTCAAGAATGGAGACCGGGGATGATCCTTTATGGGTATCTATCAGAGCATCCTGAAATGATCTGCCGGTATCGGAATGATCAAGGGTTTCATTGGGACTGACGCAGCCAAGATGACTCACCTGTCCTAAAAGTTTTTGATACTCTGCAAGGGAAAGATCCATCTTTGTGGCCATCTCCTGCTCATCTGGACAGCGGCCCAGCTCTCTTTCCAACACCATCATAGTGCGGTTAATACTGGTCTGCTTTTCACGCAGGGATCTGGAAAACCAGTCCAGTTTACGCATCTCATCCAAAATAGCGCCACGGATTCGATATTCGGCAAATGTCTTGAAAAGGATGTTCTTTTCTGGCTGAAACTTATTGGCAGCATCAATTAAACCTAACATCCCGGCACTTTTAATGTCGTCACGGTTCATGAAAGAAGGCACCTGGGTGACCATTCGACCACAGATTATATCCACCAGGGAAAGGTGATCGGTAATCAGAGTACTCTTATCTTCGAGGAGATGTTGTGGGGTATACTTCATGCCTCAGCCTCTGCCTCCAATATCGAGGAGTCGTTTCCAGAAAAATTGCACTCCACCCTTAGGGCTTGGGACTACAGTTTCTGAGCAGATTGTGGCTGCAATATTTGAAAATGCTGTAGATATTTTGGAATTGGGAAAAAGATCCACGATGACCCGCTGTTTACGGATGGCCTCTGTCATCTGTTTGTCTGCTGGAATAGATCCAAGGAAGTCGATGGAAATGTCAAGGTAACGGTTGGAGACCATAGTCAGTTTTCGATATACATCGAGGGCCTCGTTCTCATGCTGAATCTGATTTACCACAAGGTTGAAGTGCTTTTCATGGTATTGGGTAGAGAGGAGTTTCATCAGGGCATAGGCATCGGTGATAGCTGTGGGGTCAGGAGTTGTTACCACCAGAATTTCCTGGGCAGCAGTATTAAAATAGGTCACATTCTCTGAGATACCGGCTTCAGTGTCGATGAGCACAAAATCAAAGTCGTTATGCATCTGATCTAAACCGTTCAGTAAACGTAACTTCTGATTGGAGTCAAGTCGTGTGAAGTTTTGGACGCCTGAGCCTGCTGGGAGTATTTTAATGCCCTGGGGACCTTCTACTAATATTGAGCTGAGATCCTGATCTCCAGAGAAGAAATGGTTGAGGTTGAATTTCGGAGCAAGGCCAAAGACCACATCAATATTGGCAAGACCAAGGTCAGCATCAAGGATAAGTACCTTTTTCCCAAGTTTTGCAAGAGCTGCAGCTGTATTTGCAACCACAGCTGTTTTCCCAACCCCGCCCTTACCACTGGTAATGGCGTAAACTCTGGTGGCCGATTCCTGCTGCACCTGCTGGTTACCAAGGTCAGTGTTAGTTCCCATGTTCCTGAGAGTATTGGCCTGATCCTGTACTGAAGAAGGGGCGTTATTCATAGGGTAATCCTTTACCTGGTGCCATAATAAGCTCAGTGAGTGTTTCCCTGCTGGCTTCGATAATATCTTCAGGGACTCTTTGACCGTTGGTGATGTAGGAGAAGGGGATTTTTTCTCTGATTTGAATGTCAAGTAAAAGGCCAAGGTTTACACATTCATCAATCTTGGTGATTATGGTATAATCCAGTCCTAGGATGGAAAAACGGTCGATGGCATCGAAGAGTTCTTGCTCACGGGTTGTGGCAGAGAGAACCAGATGTTTTTGAATGGAGAAATCCGAACGAAGAAAAGTTGCAAGTTCTTCAATGCAAAGGCCATCTTTTGGGCTTCTGCCTGCGGTATCGATAAGAATCAGATCTTTGTCTCGCATGTTTAATAATGCCTGTTCCATTTGATCCGGGTTAAGGACGACCTCAACTGGAATATCCATGATGTCTCCGTAGACCTTCAACTGTTCTACGGCAGCAATGCGGTAGGTGTCTATGGTGATAAAGCCGATTTTTGAGGAATGGGTGGTGAGAAAATCCGCAGCTATTTTTGCAAGAGTGGTCGTCTTCCCTACCCCGGTGGGGCCGACCAATGCGATACGATGTTGTCGCTTCTCTTTACTGAAGATGTCTGCGCCCTCATGGAGAAGTTCTGCTACTGTTTTTTGAACAAAGTGCTGTTGTTTAAAGGGGTCTGATATGTCCTCGAGTGTAAGTGTCTCTTTGGCAAAAGTGGTTATGGTGTGTACAGTTTCAGTACTAATACCATAGTCGAGGAGGCGTCTCTGTAAGGCCTGGAGGCGACTGTCGCTACTGTTTGGTGTTGGTGCTGGGATGGCAGGCACGGTTTCTGAATTGCTGGGGAGATTGATCCGCAACATTTCTTGACCAAGATTTTTGACCATCTCCTTTAGTTCTTTAACCTCTTCCTGGAGATGCGAAGAATCAGGTGTTTGAGGCGTATTTTCCTTTGGCGCTCGCACAGCACTTGATTGAGTCTGTTTTGTTTTGCCACTAAACTGCATGGCGGAGGTATAGGTTATTCCGGGCTCAGGTTCAGAAACATTTTGGGGGCTAAGCAGGAGATCTCTGGCAGAGAGATCCGCCGTTGAAGTATTGCCACTATGGTTTGAGGTTCCCCCCTTGTGCGGCCACATATCATCCACCGCTGCAGTAATTTCAAAATGACTCTTTCCAAGCAGCCCAAGTTTTTTTGAACGAACAGTCTTGGTGGAGAGAATAAGGGCATCAGGCCCCAAAGCCTCCTTGACCATTTTTAGACCTGAGGTCATATCTTGTGATTCAAATACTTTAACTTGCATCAAAGTTCACTGCACCAATGGATCTTATTTTAATATTAGGCAGGATTTCATTGTGTGAAATCACTACCAGTTGTGGGTAGTAGCGTTCTGTCAGCTTACGAACATGGGGACGAATCTGTGGTGCTGCAAGCAGGGTAGGGCGTTGCCCTCCTTCGAAGAGCGGAAGTCCTTCACCTATGGAGTCTAAGATCAGTTGGGCCTTGCCCGGATCTATTGCAAGAAAACTTCCGGTTTCTTTGTGTTGTATGGATTTAGAGATCTCTTCCTCTACTATTTTATCAAGAGTGATGAGCGGAATAACATTATCTACCGCTAGGTCATGGCTTATGGTTCTGGCCAGGGCGTGTCTCACATATTCTGTTAAGATATCAGTATCTTTAGTGACTGGTGCCCAATCGGCCATGGCTTCAAGTATGGTACGCAAATCACGAATAGAGACCCCTTCAGAGAGAAGGTTTTGAAGTATCTTCATGATGGTACCAAGAGTGAGGATATTGGGAATCAGCTCTTCTATGAGTTT
>CAYWMZ010000047.1:0-9795 GCA_964459485.1 uncultured Desulfocapsa sp.
TCGAGGTGATTCTGGAGGGGCGTTATGACGCACCATCCAACACCTTTTACGCAGAGACCCTTCTTGCAAAATGTCCCTCGAAGTATGAAGGCGAAACGGAACAGGAAAAGGAGTAAGCATGGTGACTTTTGGAAATCTATCGCAGTCGGCGGCCTTTATTTGCAGTATTACTGCCGTCATTCTGCTGTTGATCGGCCTGATGCGTAACGACCTGCGCTTTATCGAGGCCGGACGACGGGCACTGCTCGGGGTGGCAGTTCTGGCCAGTATGGCAACATTTGCCCTCACCTGGCTCTTTATGACTGATGCCTTTCAGGTGGAGTATGTGGCTTCTTATTCAGACAGGGCACTGCCCCTCTTCTATAAGGCCACCTCCTTCTGGGCTGGTCAAAAGGGCTCGCTACTCTTCTGGGCCTGGGTACTCAGTCTTTATATCGGCCTTGTGGCCTTTAAGACCAGAAAGGAGACCAACCGGAAAAACACCCCTTATATTTATCTGATTCTGGCTGGAATTGTCAGCTTTTTCTTCCTGTTACTGGTGGGTGTCTCGTCTCCCTTTGAACTGCTGCCATTCCTGCCCCAGGACGGACAGGGGCTGAACCCCATGCTCCAGAATCCGGGCATGATCTTTCATCCACCCACCCTGTTTCTGGGATATATCGGATTTACCATTCCCTTCGCCTATGCCATTGCTTCTCTTATTTCCGGCACCTTGGACCCCGATTGGGTGAAGAAGACCAGGCGCTGGAATATCCTCTCCTGGATCTTCCTCAGCATCGGTATCATCCTCGGCGGTCAGTGGGCCTATGTGGAGCTTGGCTGGGGTGGTTTCTGGGCCTGGGATCCTGTGGAAAATGCCTCTTTTATCCCCTGGCTGGTGTCAACAGCCTTTATTCATACCTCCATTATTCAGGAACGCAGAAATATCATGAAGGTGTGGAATATGTCTCTGATTGTTCTCACCTTCCTGACCTGTATCTTCGGTACCTATCTGGTGCGTAGCGGAATTCTTCAATCGGTGCATGACTTTGGGGCAACGGGTCTTGGCGGATACTTCCTGGTCTTTATGGTGGTGACCGGTATGGGCAGTGTTTTGCTTATTGTTGAGAGTTACAGTGAGCTCAGAAGCGAGCATTCCCTGGAATCACTTATCTCCCGGGAGTCCACCTTTCTTTTTAATAACGTAATATTGCTGGCCATTGCCTTCTCCACCTTCTTTGGTACAGTTTTTCCGCTGATTTCCGAGGTTGTGACCGGCAATAAACTCACCGTGGGGGAACCCTTCTTTAATATGGTGAACACCCCGCTCTTTCTGATGTTACTTGCCATCACCGGGTTCTGCCCTCTCATTAGCTGGCGCAAGGCTTCACTCAAAAATCTCAAACAGAACTTTATGCTGCCCTTTGGGATGGCAGTGGTGGGAGGCATTCTGCTGCTGGTGTTTGGAATCCGGGAAATCTATGCCCTTATCGCTTTTACCCTGTCCATCTTTGTGGCAAGTACCATCGTTCTTGAGTTTATCGGCGGGGCCAGGGCCAGAAAGAAACTCACCGGCGAGACCTTTGTATTGGCCTTGCCCCGGGTGGTGTGGCGGCTCAGGCGTCGCTATGGCGGCTATATCGTTCACTTTGGAATGGTGCTGATGGTGGTTGGTATCACCGGTTCCAGTGTCTATAAACAGGAGGCGGAGGTCACCTTGCAGAAGGGCGAGATTATGTCCATTGGTGACTACACACTCCAGTACAACGACTTCAGCAGTTACCAGGATAGAAACCGCACTGTATATGCAGCAAGTCTTGGTGTCACCAAGAATGGGAAGCCGGCAGGCACGATCACCACAGAGCGGCGTTACTATATCAATGCCGATCAGCCCACCACGGAGGTGAGCCTCAAGATGAGTGCCAAGGAAGACCTCTATCTCACCATGCCCATGATTGGTGAAAATGATTCCATCACCATAAAGGCTGCTGTCAATCCTCTGATGATCTGGGGCTGGATAGGCGGCATGTTGATGGTGATTGGTGGTATCGTGGCCATTATCCCAACTGCTAAAAGGAGGGAGGCAGTATGAAAAAAAGAACACTACTCCTACTCAGTTGTCTGGTCTGTTTCTTTGGTCTACTCGGCACGGCGCAGGCCCTGACCCGCAGTGAAGTTGAGAAGAATCTTCTCTGCTACGCCTGTCCCGGTGAAGCCTTAAATATTGACAGATGCAGCGGTGGCGACCAGATGCGGGCCGAGATCGATCGTCGTATGGCACTGGGCGAGGGTAAACAGACCATATTGGATTTCTTTGTCAGCCAGTTTGGTGATGATATCCTCACTGCTCCTCCCCAAAAGGGCTTTAACCTGGTGGCCTATGCGGCACCCTTTGTGGCTCTGCTCCTTGGTTTGGTGATTGCCGGACTCTTTGTCTGGAAATGGGCCGCTGCCGGAAAGATGGATGCTGGAAATATGAAAGATACGGCCGAGTCTGAAAGCCTGTACCTGGATATGGAAGAGCAGGTGGAACGTGAGCTGAAAAAACTGGAGGAGGATTGATGAGTGTAGCATTTTTTATTCTGATTACAGCCTGTGTGGTGGCGTACAGCCTGAGCCCGCTGCTGCGTCCCGAAGAGCAGTGGATTACAGGTGTTGATACCGGTGCCAGGCGTAGAGCTCTTGAGGCGGAAAAAAAGTCCTCTCTGCGGGCCATGAAGGATGTGGAGTTTGAACACGCCTCCAACAAGATCAACGATGAGGACTATGCCAGCCTGCGCAGACATTACGGAGCCAGAGCAGCAAAGAGTATTCGGGCCCTTGAGCTGCTCGCTAAGAAGGATGCGACCGTAGTGACTGTGGAAAATGAACTAAACAGGGGCAAATCTGCCGCAGCTAAAAAAACTGATACCACCCATGACTATGAGATTATGCAGGTCAAGGAAGAGATGGAAATCCTTGAGCAGGAATGGGATCGCGGTGCCATTGACGATGATGAATATGTGACCCGTTACGACAATTATACCGAGGATCTGGAAGGACTGCTGGCCAAAAAGAAGGCTGGAGTTCAGAGCTGAGATGACAGCTTTTCTGGAAGTCAGGAATCTCTGTAAAGAGTATGAGGGGCACCGGGCCCTGCGTCAGGTGTCTTTCAGCCTTGAGACCGGGGATTTCCTAAGTCTTTTTGGCCCCAACGGTGCCGGGAAGAGTACCCTGTTGGGGCTTGTGTCAACTCTACTTGCTGCAACGTCTGGTTCCATTGCTGTCAAGGGCTTTGATCTGAAAGAAGAACCGGAAAAATTTAAGATGCAGCTGGGGATAATCTCCCATCATTCTCTGCTTTACGATCATATGAGTTGTCGAGAAAATCTCCTCTTTTTCGGGGCACTGTACGGCCTTGATGATCCGGAACTTCGTGCCGACGAACTGTTGCGCATTGTTGACCTCTACCCCAGACGCCATTCCCGGGTGGATCACTTTTCACGGGGAATGCGGCAGCGACTCAGTATTGCCAGGGCCCTGATCAATGATCCCGCATTACTGCTGCTTGATGAACCTTTCAGCGGCCTTGATCAATACGCCTCCGGGATATTGAGTGAGCAACTTCTTGAACTGAAAAACCGGGAACGAACAGTGATCATGGTGACCCACAGTCTGGATCATGGCCTTGCTGCTGCAACGAAAGTTGGTATTCTGGCTGCCGGGCAACTGGCCTATCTGGCCGATGGGGAGAGTATTGATCCGCACGGTTTTGAAGAGCAGTACCTCAAATATGTTCGGGGAGGGCGCAGTTTGTGAGAGGATTTGTACTCATTATCCAGAAGGATTTACGGGCAGAGTTTCGGCGTCCGGAGTCTGTGGTCTCCATGGTCTTCTTTGGTTTTCTACTCCTGGTTATCCTGAATCTTGCCATTCCCCTGGGAGCTGAAATTGCCCCTGAAACCGGAGCCGGAATTCTCTGGGTGGCCATCACCTTCTCATCGGTGCTGGGCCTGGCCCGAACCATGAGCCGTGAGAAGGAAAACCGCTGTATGGATGGGTTGCTCTTAAGCCCTCTCAGCAGTGAGGCACTCTTTGGGGCCAAGATGGGGGTGAATTTCTGTCTGATGCTGCTGGCAGAACTCTCTATTATCCCGATGTTCTTTGTGTTGTATGGTGATGCTTTCTTTCATTCATTACCCATGCTACTCCTGGTTGTTTTTCTTGCCAATATGGGCTTTGCAGCAACCGGAACCCTGTTTTCTGCCATTACCGCTGGAACCAATCGTAATGAGGCACTGCTGCCCCTGTTGTTCTATCCGGTGGTTATTCCCCTTATCAGTATCACGGTGAATGTCACCGCCCTCATATTCCAGGATGCCGCTGTGGCTGAATACTTATCGTGGCTCTATGTGATGGCCGCCTATGCCTGTATTTTCAGTGGACTGGGCTTTCTACTTTTTAGCCAGGTAGTGAGCGAATAGCTCGCCTGTCTGGGTACCAACTTTTCTATCAGGAGTGCTGTATGTCCTCTTTACGAGATAAAATTGGGGCTGCCATTGTGGCACTGCTCATGGCATCTGCCATCTATATGGTCTTTATCCACGCCCCCGTGGAACGGGTTATGGGGCCTATTCAGAAGATCTTCTATTTTCATCTTTCCTGCGCTTTGGTGGCCTTCCTCTCCTTTCTGGCGGCCTTTGTCTCCGGTATCCTGTACCTGATCAAAAAAGATCTGAAGTGGGATATTCTGGGTGTGGCCAGTGTGGAAATAGGACTTCTCTTTACCACTTTGGTACTGATTACCGGAGTACTCTGGGGAAGGCCGGTATGGAATGCCTGGTGGACCTGGGACCCACGGCTCACCACTTCGCTGATCCTGTGGTTTATCTATGCATCCTATTTTATTCTGCGCTCTTCTGTGGAACGACAGGATAAACGTGCGGTCTTCTGTGCGGTGCTGGCCATTGTTGGCTTTGTGGATGTACCCATAGTATTTCTTTCGGCCAGGCTGTGGCGCACTATTCATCCCGTGGTAATCCGGGCAGGATCTATTGATATGGCCCCGGCCATGATCGCCGCCCTTTTGGTATCCCTTGCAGCATTTAGTGGCCTGTGGTTGCTGCTGCTTGTGCAGCGAATCAGAACCCTTGCTCTTGCCGCAAGAGTGCAGACATTGGAAAAACAACTTGATGGAGAATTTATATGAACAGTGAACTCTTTATGATCACAGCCTACACAGTTATCTGGGGCGGTGTCTTTGGCTATGTGTTTTGGGCAGGCAGGCAGCAGTCCCTTTTGAGTCGAAAAGTTGCGGCCCTTGAAGAATTAAATGACAGCAGCAAGGTTCATTAAGCTCAGATCCGTTTCAGCAAGCTGTAGGTTTTAAACAGTCCTTATAGGAATATTTTTTGATAAACAGGTGAGTACAACATGGCAAATACACGAAGCACCAAAGAAGTAGTAATTATTTGTTTTTTCTGGATGATAACCGCAGTTATGGTGACCTATGCCCTGATGACAAATCTGGGTGACAAAGGAGCTGACAGCGGTGGACAGGCGGCTCCTTCCTACTCACAGCAGGGATCAAATGCAGCCCTTGATGAGAAGATAGGAACCTATGAGGGCGTACTCAAAAACGATCCTGGAAATATCCAGGCCATGATCGGACTTGGTGATCTCTACTTCGACAATAGTTCCTATCACAAGGCGATTGAGGTCTTTCTTAAGGCCTCGGAACTTGGGGAACCCAGTGTCCATGTGGAAAATGATCTCGGGCTCCTCTATCTGAATGTCAATGAAACTGACAAGGCTTTGGTTCGCTTTCAAAAGGCCTTTGCTATTGATTCCGGTCATGTGGACAACCTTTTCTATATTGGAATGATCTATCAGCATAAAGGACAAAATGACAAGGCAAGACAGGCGTATGATCAGGTGCTTGCCGCAAAACCTTCGGTACAGCTGGTGGCTCAGGTGAATAAGCAGTTGGAGATTCTTGGGAAAAAGTGAGTACACAGGGAGGTGGTATACTGTTGCTCGTAGGGGAACAGTACCTGGTTGAAAAGAAAGCGATAGTTTGTTGTCGGTGCTCGTATATGTCTATAACGTGTTTTTTTCTGGTCAACTCCCTGGCCAGTATGATAGCCTTTTCTATATCTCTTATTATTCTGAGGGGCTTTCCCTGGATGTTATGTTTGGAAAAAAAGCACAGAAGGTGTAATTATGGCGAAAATAGAGTGGAACAACTCTTTAAGTGTGGGGGATGCTGAAATCGATGGTCAGCATCAGAAGTGGATTAAGATATATAATGATCTTCACGACAAGATGGTCACCGGAAAGGTCAATACACGAGACGGTATAGAGGCCTTGCAGGCCATGGCGGATTATGCTCGGTATCATTTTTCCTTAGAAGAAACATATATGCATGACAATGGCTATCCTGATTTTATAAAGCACCGCCGTATTCATAAAGATTTTGATAACCATCTCTACGATTATTGTAGAAAAGCAGAAGATGGAGAGATTGTGCTTAACTCTGAAATAATCGGTTTACTGAAAAACTGGCTCCTTGATCATATCTTCATAGAGGATAAAAAATACGCCCACTTTATTGAGA
This sequence comes from uncultured Desulfocapsa sp., assembly GCA_964459485.1. Taxonomy (GTDB): domain Bacteria; phylum Desulfobacterota; class Desulfobulbia; order Desulfobulbales; family Desulfocapsaceae; genus Desulfocapsa. The sequence continues at coordinate 6,575 of CAYWMZ010000047.1, forward strand.
ATAAGAAGTGATTTACAGGGAGTGGATTAGTTCCCTCCATTATATTTTCAGCTTGATAGCGGCCCTATTATTTGAAGTGGATTTATCAACAGAATATAAACGGCTCCTCGCTGTTTCAAGTGGGTAACCATATAAACTGTACATTTACGGTATTTTTTCGCATGGTTTTTCTTACAGGGATCTCAAAATTTTGGAGGTGACCACTCGATCCTTGAAGTAGGTGCTTTTCTGATATACAATTGGTTGGCAGGTTGGTCGAGATTTTCAGGTGGATTGAGTGAGGCCCTTGTCAAACCAATAAAACGTTCCTATGGTTATTGTATTGTTTCGTGATCTTTTTTGTGCGAAATGGGAGGGTGGCTCTGAAGTCTGCCCCCTCACTGTAGCGTCTGAAAGGTGTGGCGGCTTTTGATAAGAAAAAAGGAGGCGGAATGAAAAAAATTTATGGGATTGTTCTCTGTTGTCTGGGGCTCGGAGTGGCGACTCCAGCACATTCCTTTCAAATTGAATACAATGACGTCTCTGGGGGTAATATCAGTACTGTCCAGATGGATGCCTTTAATGCTGCCGCTTCATATTGGGGGTCTGTTCTGGCTGATGATACTACGGTGCGGATCGATATCGATATGCAGTCCCTTGGGGCGAATGTTATCGGGAGTACCAAAAGTTACTCCAAGACTATGTCTTATGGTGCGGTGCGAACAGCCTTGGTAGGAGACGCATTATCTGTTGAGGATTTGACGGCAACAGCAAACCTCCAGGCAGCAAGCTCACTGAATGTAGTTGTGAATAATCTCTATGATGATTCAGGGGCTTTTTATACTACCCAGAGTTATGGAATGAATTCTGTACTTGATGTGAACCGGGCAAACCTTAAATCTCTTAATCTTTTAAGTGATGATGGTGCTGCCGATGCCTCCATCCAGATGAGCAGTGATTTCTCCTTTGACTACGATCGTAGTGATGGTATCAGTAATGGAACTCTGGATTTCGTTGGAGTGATGGTGCATGAAATTGGTCATTCTCTAGGATTTGTTAGTGGTGTTGACACCATGGATTATCTCGGGCCGCAGGGACCAATGGCTGGGGCTTATGACTGGTCCTGGAGTGGGCAGGGGAGTAGTAACAATTTGGAGAACTTTGCTCTGTTTTCAGTCCTTGACCTTTTCAGGTACTCAGATTTTATCGATTTCAATTTTCCTGGATACCTGGATTGGAGTTATGACTCAACCTTGGCAGGAAAATGGGGAGATTCATTCTTTTCCATTGATGGAGGACTTACAAACCTCGGAAGTTTCTCCACCGGCAGATATAATGGTGACGGTTTTCAGGCAAGTCATTGGGAGGATAATCTTGGAATTGGTCGGATGGATCCCACTTTAGCATATGGTGAGTTTTTTGATCTTTTGACTCCTGCGGATCTGTTGGCCTTTGATGTTATTGGCTGGGATGTTACGGCGGTCCCAGAACCGGCCACCATATTCCTTTTTGGGGCGGGGCTCATGGGGCTTGCCGGTTTGAGGTTGAAGAAAAAACGGCTCTATTGAGTGCCGTTTTTTTTTAAGCACCCTTTTTTGGTATAATTGCCAATATCTCCTGCGATGCCTCCTTGAGGATTCTGAAGATACTGTGCTTCCCGTATCCTTATATGCAACAACGACTCCGGCCAACTCTGGTCGGATTCCCGGTAGCTGTCTTCTCTGGTAATTAATTCTTTTCTGCCATGTTTTGTGATGCTGCTAACCACAAGGGTGGATAGCATTAAATAAAAACTGTTTTCGCTTTTGTTAAATGTGGCAGCCGGGATTTTATTCTTCCGGTATTGTCCTGGTATGGAGATTTTTACTCACAACTCTTTTTGGGGTTTTTTTTCGATTTTTCCAGAAAAAAACGGCAGGATACGGTATAAAATAGGAACGATGTCGGCCATTGTCAGTTTGGAATAGAATATGCCCTAATATTAGGAGTGAAGAATATGAAAGTCGTTGCCTTTAGTGGAAGTGCCAGAAAAGATGGAAATACTGCCCTGTTACTGCGTACAGCACTTGCTGAACTGGAAAAAGCCGGGGTGGAAACAGAGCTGGTACAGCTTGCCGGAACAGAAATTCATGGCTGTATTGCCTGTTACCAGTGTTTTAAACGAAAGGACACCCGTTGTGCCGTGGAAAAAGACTGCATTAACGACTGCCTTGATAAGATGAAGGCAGCGGATGCTATCCTGCTGGGCTCTCCCACCTATTTTGCCAACGTTTCAACAGAGATGAAGGCTCTGATGGACAGGTGTGGGATGGTGAGCCGTGCCAATGACGACATGTTTAAACGGAAGTTAGGAGCTGCAGTGGTTGCAGCCCGGCGTGCCGGAGCCATCCATGTCTTTGACAGTATGAATCACTTTTTCCTCATCGGACAGATGATAGTGGTTGGTTCCAACTACTGGAATATCGGCATGGGCCGTGAGAAAGAAGAGGTGGCCGGAGATGAGGAAGGGATGAACACCATGAAGGTTCTGGGGCAGAATATGGCCTGGACTCTCAAAAAAATTAAGGCCTAGAGGACAGAGCATGGGCAAGCCGGTAACGATTCTGGTTGTGGATGATGAACAGGTGCATCGCTATATGCTCTGTTCCATGTTCAAGGAATGGGGCTGGAAATGTGTTGAGGCAGACGATGGCCGGACGGCCGTGGATGCAGTGCAAACATTTTCCTATGATGCGGTGTTGATGGATGTGCGCATGGCCAGGATGGATGGCCGGGAGGCATTTGCCAGAATTCATGCAAGTCATCCTGCCCTGCCGGTGATTATCATGACCGCTTACTCGTCTGTGGATGCAGCCGTTGAGGCCATTAAACACGGTGCCTACGATTACCTCACCAAACCTCTGGATTTTGACCGGTTGCGCCTGACTCTGGAACGAGCAGTGGATAGAAAACAGGTGGAAGAGCAGCGTCAGGAAGTGAAGGCGATGCCGCCGAAACCACAATCAACTACCATCCTTGGTCAGTCACCCCTGTTACTGGAACTTCTCGAAATGATCTCCTATGTGGCACCCACCGAGGCCACGGTTCTTATCAATGGCGAATCGGGCACAGGCAAGGAGCTGGTGGCCGCTGAACTGCATCAGAACAGTGAGCGCAGTAACAAGCCCTTTGTCAAGGTGAACTGTGCAGCCTTGGCTGAGAGCCTGTTGGAGTCTGAACTGTTTGGCCATGAAAAAGGGGCC
>CAYWMZ010000048.1:0-9644 GCA_964459485.1 uncultured Desulfocapsa sp.
AAAGGGTCGGCTTGTGTTTCCATCACTCCATGCCAGGTGGCCAGGAGATTAAGGTGTTCTGAAGCCTTTAGCCATGTTTCCAGAGGAACTCTGGCGGCTTCTGCCCCGCCCTTCTCCATCTTCATAACGGTTAACCTGGAAACTCCCATGCGGGCGGCGAGATCCTTTTGACGATCATTTTTAAGTTGCCTGGCTTTTCGCATCTGTAGCCCCATTGAGCTGATAATTTCGGTGATATTCATAGATGGTCGGCTCCAAGCTGTCTACTGAAATGGTCGATATTTCCCCGGATTATATCAAGTAGGCTGTCGCAGAGAGGTTGCGTCTTAGAGAGGGATTGTAGGGTGTCCTCGTTGTTTTTGAATGCATTTACAACGCCCTTTATGGTCTCCTGGCACAGCAGCCTGGAACGCTGTCTGGAGAGCGAGAAGTCCTTTGCCTCACGAAGTAGGTCATCCATGTCTATGTCGCTGGTTTTACCGCCCACAGAGAGGATATGTTCTCGCTGCCAGAGATTGGGGACGATATCATAGGCGGGGCTGAGGCAGAATCGTCGCAATGGAGGTACGTATAACATGGAGAAGTTTTTTAGGTGATCGTCACAGTTGCAGATAAGGACATTGACGACCATCTGTTTGTACAGGTTTTGTAGATCAATCTCCGGGTTTCCGGATACTTTCTTAATTATGTCAGCCATTCTGGAATAGGGGAGTCCAAGTTGTTCTTCAATTCCTATCAGTGACTGGAAGCTTAAAAAATGAATTCTACCTTCTGCCTTCACTGTGTCGAAGCGTCTAACGGCTAGTGCCATACGCAATGCTGAAGATTTGATGCGGAAAAATTCAGGGAGGGGGATGCCTGATTGTTGTGCACAGCTCATCCCGAAAAACTCCAGCTCGGCCATAATATCTGGTGAAGGATCGTTGATGCTGGGGAACTTCACCAGGTATTGAGCTTTTTCTGAATTGGCGAGTACCTTGGGGCGGGCACCACCGGCCGATGATCCTCCAGAAATAAAGAAATCGGGCAGATTGACCACGCCACCATCCTCTTCAAATGCTTCCGATGCAGTGATCGCCTGATCTGTCATCTTCAGATCCATCGAGGGGATAAGACGTTTTGCAATATTTACTGTATCGGAAAAACCAGTTGCTCCTGGTTCGGCCCATTTGCTGAGGAGTAGAAGATCGATATTGTTGTCCAGAGAAACATTCACCAGATGTCTTGCCTGGAGCAGTCTTCTTCCCCAGGCGTCAGGCAGCCCGTCTTCCATCACACCCCACAGTCCGGATCGGGATTTTAACTGGAAAACAGAATCTTGTAGAGGCAGGTTGATGGGGTCAAGGGGGAAGGTGTCGGGATGTGCCAGCCATGAGGGTTCATAGCGGAAATAGCTTTGGATCATGCCGTCGGCATGTTTTTCGTAGAGCAGTCTGCCGGTGAGCACAGTGCCGCCGCAAGCCAGCTGTATAAATATATATAAATTCCGTTGCATGTATACAATGTAATACTTTATCCCCTACTATGCAACATAAGGTATGCTATAATTTACTTGCGTTTGTGTCTTCTGGGTGACGTTGTAATCACTGCTGTTGGCCAAAAGATAGCGGCTTCCCTGGTGGACAAAGAAGTGGAGAGGAATGATTTTAAATGATTTGTCTTTTTGGCAGCAAACGATCCTGACTAATAGTTGTCCCCCTTCCACATAGAAGATTCAAAGCGCATTACCTTATTCCTGCCAGTGTCTTTTGCCTGGTAGAGGGCAATGTCGGCATGTTTCACACACTCCCAGAAGCCTTCTCCGTCAACGGGAAAGATGGAGACTCCAATGCTTAGAGTCTTGCGGATACTGATATCTTCAATCCGGAAGAGCTGGTCATCCACGTTCTGCCGTATCTTCTCAGCCACCTCGATGGCCATTTCCATCTCACAGTCGGTGAGCAGGACCAGAAACTCCTCACCGCCATAGCGGATAACAATATCAGAGGCTCGCACCGCCTCCCGCATGATACCTGCCAGGGTCTTGAGAACCTCATCACCAATGTCGTGGCCATATTCATCGTTGACCTGTTTGAAGAAATCCATATCACACATCAGGACACCGAGCGAGGTATTACGACGTTTGATTCCAGCCAGCAGCGGATTAATATTGGTTTCCAGAAACCTGCGGTTGGCAAGCCCTGTAAGGGCATCCTTGGTGGCCATCTCGTGGAGATTACTGGCAAGGCGTTTGGCGTGGAGAACCGGCAGGGCTTCAGCCAGATACAATCCGGCAAGGTGCTGGTTTTTGATCAGGAGTTCGGCCCGTTCCGGGCTGTCAACAAAGAGACTGAGAAACTGTACCACTCCAAGGGTTTTGCCTGAGACGATCATGGGGACACAGGTGTGGGTCATGATATCTGAGAGAGGGAACACCGGGCAGATGTTGGCAAATCCTGCTGAGGAGACCACGGAACCGGTGCGTCGTGCCCTGCATATGCGTGAGGTGCTCATTGAACAGATGTCATGTTCAAGTTCGGGGGGCCAGGTGTAGACGGGTTCGATAGTGTCATCTTTTTCCCGAATTTCCCAGATGATAAAGGTGCTGAGGCGCAGGGTCTCCTGGAACACAAAGGCCAGTCTCTGGTAGACTTCTTGAACGGTCTCGTCGGCTTCAATAGTTCGCCTGAAGAGGGAGAGGTTGTGGATATGGCTGGTAAGACTGTTGACCAGAGATGCCACCTCACCAATCTTATCCTTGGTGAGAACCGGGATATGGGTTCCATGGCGACAGGCTCGTTTAGAATCGCCCCTGCTGAGAAGATTTTGCAGAGTACAGATCATCTGATCAAGGAAATCAACCAGGGCTCGGATACAGAGGAAACTTGTCAGACTGAGGAAGGCCATCACCAGGATAACGAGAACGGCTCCATGGAGAATATAGGTGTCGAGCAGTTCATTGATCTGGTTAAGAATCGCAGGCGGGATTGCAGAACCACTGAGTTCTAGTCGAATTTCCTGGATAAAGGAGTAGCTGTGCAGTCCGATTAGGAGGTACCCAACAAGAAAACTAGCAAGTACCAGAAGGAATTTTTTGTAGACAGAAAGACTGAAAAAAGGCTGCCAGAGGCGGAGCCAGAGGGAATCTTCAGAAAGCTGTTGCGGAGTCATATGTGCAAGCCTTTTCTATCTAGTAAATGAAATGCTACAGGAGGGGTGAAACCTCTGTAACGCCTAATATAGCATGCTTTCTAAACTATAGATTACCAGAGAAAAATTCACTTGTCAAAGTCGCTTTTATCTCAAAAATAAAAAAGTTCTCTTCATTATAAAGGCTGCCAGAAAAGAGTCGAGAAAGAGTTGGAAAAAGTGGAATGTAATACAGACGATAATGGCGTTTGCGGTGTCAAATTTTATGTTTGCAATTACCGCAATGGCGATGAGTAGGGTCTTCTGGGAGCAGACAAAAATCATAGCTTTAGCGTCGGCAGAATTGAGTTTGAGTGCTGTCGCAGCCAGGCCGTTGAGCAGTAGAAGCAAGAGATGTACCATGGCTGTAGCGGCCAGAATAGACATGTAATCTTCGACTAGAAGTCCGGAAAAGGCAGTGTTGGAAACGGCGAGGGAGGAATATACGATGAGGATGACACAGCTTGAGTTGAGAAACATCCACGATGGATGAACCTGTGGCTTTCGGCGGAGAAGACGCATCACCTTCCCTATAACAAAAGGGATCAGGACAAAGAACAGCATTTTGGCCAGAAGTGCATTCTGATCAATATCCACAGGACCTGTGGCTTTGAGGCAGAAGTCGAGCATAAAGGGGATGCTGAAGATACCAAGCAGGTTCAGAGATATGGTGAGAAAAAGAGCCAGTGCTCCATTCCCCCCACTGAGTTCGGTGATAACAATACCCGATGAAAGGGTGGGCGGGACGGTACTGATAATGATCAGCCCCATGGTCAGGTTGAAAGAGAGTCCCAGTATTTTTGCAGTGGCCAGCCCAAGGAGTGGTGCCAGGATGAGAGAGATGGCAGTGGCCACCAGAAACAGGCGCACCAGCCGTGTATTTAGTGGGAGTCCCCTGGATCCGGTTTGGTAGCCGCTGACCATAAAAATAATAAAAACCAGAACCTTGAGGCCATGGTTACGACTAAGGAAAACTCCACAGCCAGGGAATAAGATGGCTGCAAATACAGCAAGGATCAGGCCTACGGGGAGAAAGAGCTGTTTCATGGAGAAGAGAAGGCGAGGCGCAACCTCAGCCGAAAGGGGTGTCCCCTTCGGCTGAGCCAGCAGAGTTGTCTGAGGAGTGACTAGATGATCTGTTTCATTGCACTCATATAGGAACGCAGCTCCTCACCAATGGCTTCCACTCCGGTGTAGCGGATGGACTCGTTGGCTTCGATAAGCTCCACGTTGTTGACCCCGTTATCTTTGCAGTCAATGGTCTTGCCGATAACATCGGTGTTGACTGTCTTCATAAAGTCGGTCAACATGGGTAGGGCCGCATGGTTAAAGAGGTAACAGCCATACTCGGCGGTATCGGAGATAACCACATTCATCTCGTAGAGCTTTTTGCGTGCAATAAGGTTGGCGATGAGGGGCACCTCATGGAGGGATTCGTAGTAGGCGGATTCCTCTTTAATTCCTGCTGCAACCATGGTGTCAAATGCCAGCTCGACGCCTGCCTTGATCATGGCTACCATCAGAATGCCATTATCAAAATACTCCTGTTCGCTGATTTCGGTGTTCGCAGCCTCGGTCTTCTCAAAGGTGGTTTCGCCGGTTTCTTTGCGCCAGCCCAGGAGGTTGACATCGTCGTTGGCCCAGTCTTCCATCATGGTCTTGGAGAAGTGGCCGGACATAATGTCATCCATATGTTTGTGGAACAAGGGTTCTAAGATGCTCTTGATCTCTTCGCAAAGTTCGTTGGCCCGGATCTTGGCAGGGTTGGAGAGCCTGTCCATCATATTGGTGATTCCACCATGTTTCAATGCCTCGGTGATGGTTTCCCAGCCGTACTGGATAAGTTTTACGGCATATGAGGCATCCATTCCCTGTTCGGTCATCTTGTCAAAACAGAGTAGTGAACCGGTCTGGAGCATTCCACAGAGGATAGTCTGCTCACCCATAAGGTCAGATTTTACTTCAGCCACAAAGGAAGACTGGAGACAACCGGCACGGTGACCACCGGTTCCTGCGGCGTAGGCCTTGGCTATATCCCAGCCAATTCCCTGGGGATCATTTTCACGATGTACGGCGATCAGGGTGGGGACGCCAAAACCACGTTTGTACTCTTCACGAACTTCGGTTCCGGGCGATTTGGGGGCAACCATCACAACGGTGATATCGTCACGGATCTGCATACCCTCTTCAACGATATTAAAGCCATGGGAGTAAGAGAGGCAGGAACCATTTTTCATAAAGGGCATCACTTTGCTGACCACGTTGGAGTGCTGTTTGTCGGGGGTCAGGTTGATGACCAGATCGGCGTCAGGCAGCATCTCTTCGTAGGTTCCCACCTTGAAGTCGTTCTCTGTGGCGTTCTTCCAGGACTGACGTTTCTCGGTAATGGCGGCATCACGAAGGGTGTAAGAGACGTCAAGTCCAGAATCACGGAGGTTCAGTCCCTGGTTGAGTCCCTGGGCACCACAGCCCACAACGACAATCTTTTTGCCTTTGAGGGCTTCGACACCGTCAAATTCAGAGATATCCATAAAACGGCATTGGCCGAGCTCTTCGAGCTGGAGACGCAGGGGGAGGCTGTTAAAATAGTTGTTTGACATGGGAATGCTCCTTGGTAGAGGTGTGTTGGTGAATAAAAAAAAGATAAAATGAATATAATATTCTAATATAATAACACTGCATTTTGTTGCGTAAAGTGAATTGTTGGTAACGTAGCATTGCGAATATCGCAACGAGCTGCTATGCTGCGGGTTATCCGGAAAGTTTTTTCTCAATGTGCATAGCAATTAGACCCATGAATATTCGAGATCTGCGACTCTTCAAACATCTCTCCACCAGCCTTCACTTTGGTCAGAGCAGTCGTGCCTGCCATGTGACCCCTTCTGCATTGACCCGGATAATTCAGCGTCTGGAAGAAGAGCTGGGGGAGACCCTTTTCTTGCGTGACAATCGCAGTGTTAGCCTGAGCCGTGCCGGGAAGCTCTTTCGATCCTATGCCGATGATGTGATCCAGCGTTATGAACTCCTCCAGGGCGAATTGTCACAGGATGTGGTGCTGGAGGGAGAGATCTCGCTCTACTGTTCTGTCACGGCGGCCTACTCCATCCTACCGGCAATTCTGCAAAAGTTTCGTGGCAGCCACCCTCATGTCCATATGAATCTTCAGACCGGGGATGCGGCCCTGGCGCTCACCAGACTACAGAACCGGGAGGTGGATATTACCGTGGCAGCCCTGCCCCAAATTCTCCCCGATCAGGTTGAGTTCTTGAAAATTCTAAACACGCCCCTGGTCTTCATTGCCCCCTCAGCTTTTCCGGAAACGGTGCAGTATCGTAAAAATGAAATCGACTGGGTGCATACTCCAGTGATTATACCCGATTTTGGACTGAGCCGGGAACGCATTGACGGCTGGTACCGTAAAAAGAAGATCACAGCCAAGGTCTATGCCCAGGTGGCCGGAAATGAGGCTATTATTGCCATGGTTGCTTTGGGCTGTGGGGTGGGGGTTGTTCCGGGGTTGGTGCTGGAGAAGAGCCCATTGAAAGATCAGATTGATGTTTTAGAGGTGAGTCCTCGCTTAAAACCCTTCTCTATTGGAATCTGTACCTTGAGAAAACAGATCCGTCTTCCTCAGGTGGAGGCCTTCTGGAAGCTGGCTGCTTCCGTATAGTTGATTAGTCGGGGGAGGCCGGGAAAAGCCTCTTCAGTAGCTTGTGTTGACTGGATGAGAGTTTGCCAAACTGAATCCCGACCTTTTTGTAGACCATCCCCGGAAAGGCTGAAAAGGAGACCTCTTCATCCCAGACAATCTTGCCGGGAATCTGACGGGTGTCCAAGCCCTGAGCTTCACAGAATAGGTCGAGACAGAATTCTCCCCTAAAGGAGTTCAGGCTCTCGTCGAGGAAGAGCAGGGAGATACCACCTTTACTGATATTCATAACCTTGGCAATCTTGTTATGAACCAGGGCCCGGGTTTCATTTGCCACATGAAATCGTTGGTCTACTCTTTGATCCAGCATAATTGACGTATCCCCTTATGGGTAGGGTTCTCCTCCACAGGCGTATAGGAGGGCGGACTGAGTTTTTTTTGCTTCTCCATAAGAGTTTATATGAAAAGAAAGAGTTCTGTCAAGGAGGGTTGTTTGAGATTTGGCAGATGTGTCCCGGGGAAAAAATTATATCCAGAACTCCGGATACCTCCGGCTCCGAGCCAGGAGAGGGAAATTTCGGAGAGAGTAACCCTAGGTGGACTCGTCGTTGAGCCCTTCTGAAATACTTTTGTATGGTTTTCATGCTTCAGGGAGTCCTGGGCTGGCTAGGATATGGGGCTGGTGGATATCTTTCTGGGAGTAATATCCAGATATCCGGGAATTGCTTTCATGGCACAGTAGGTACCGTCATTTGAGGGAGCCAGGGGAGGGTGAATTTCTGTTGTTGCTTTGTCTATCATGTCTTTTTCTTTTGCTAATGGGATGGTTAGAAAGGAGCGGGGATCATTGTGATTTCGTCTGTCCACAGAAAATAGGAGTTATTGGAGAAAATTTAACACATAATAATTCTTAACGGTCAATATTTTTTCACACCAGGAGGGGGAGCCCTGGAGGACCTTGCCTCAGATAGTCCGTACTTGGTTTCGGCCCGCCTCCTTTGCGAGATACATGGCAGAATCAGCAGTTTTGATGAGACCTTCCCAGGTGTGATGATGCGTTGGGAAACAGGAAACCCCTATGCTTGCGGTGAGTTGAATCTTCTGGTGTTCGCCTATGGGGATCTTCTCACTTGCGATCTGTTCACAAAGCCGTTCTGCAAGCTCCATGGCCTCTGACAGGGGGGTCTCGGGTAGAACCACGATAAACTCTTCTCCTCCATAACGTGCCACATAGTCGGTCTTGCGGATGGAGTCCTCCAGCAGCTGTGCCAGGTGGCAGAGGGCGATATCCCCGCTTGGATGGCCATGGCTATCGTTGACCCGCTTAAAATGGTCGAGATCCAGCATGAAGACGGAGAGGGAACGTTGGTAGCGTTCGGCCCTGTTCAGCTCCTCGGTAATACGTCCCTCAAGAACTCGCCGATTATAGAGGCCAGTGAGGGGGTCGTGCAGGGAGAGATAGCGGGCCCGTTCTTCCGCCTGTTTACGACTGGTGATGTCCCGGGCAATTCCCAAGACCCCAAGGATCTTACCGTCTTGGTTTCGCAGGGTGGTCTTGATGGTTTCCAGCAGCTCTTCATGGCCATCATCTGCAAAGGTAACCTTTTCTTCATTAATTGTGGGGGAGTCGGATTCCATTGCGGCCCGATCTCTGTCCCGGAAGAAATCGGCCAGTTCTTTGGGAAGAAAGTCATGATCCGTCTTTCCGACAATATCGCACTCCGCCGCCCCCAGGAAACGCTCGAACTTATGGTTACAGGAGAGGTAGATTCCCTCAGGATCTTTAAGCCAGATGAGATCAGGGATGGTTTCCAGCAGGGTCTGAAGCCGGGCCTCACTCTCCTGACGTCGCCTGACTTCTTCTTGGAGGAATGCTGCCTGACGTTCCATCTCTTTTAAACGGGTACGCAGGTGCCGGGAGTGAGTGTGGTTGCGGATGCTGATGCTAACGGATAAGAGGAGCAGTGGGCCCAGCAATAGTAAGGCGACACTGAACCAGGAGGAGTCTAGGAAGCTGTTGAATGCATCACGCTGGTATCGTGCCACAACGAGCAGCAGGAAGACCACCAGAAAGGGACATGCGGCATATGAAAAAAGATGTTTTTTCATAGATTCCTTTAAGTACTCTTCCTACAAGGGAGCTAAGGAGAGAGCAGTGATAGATCTTTGCATTTGGGCTATTCAATATTAATTTAAACCAAAAAAAGATCCAGCGTCAAGGGTGCTTGGTTTTTTGGGGCAATAGGGAGCCCTGATCCCCCAATTTTTTAATGATCACTGTGGCCATTCTCCTGGCCTCAGGACTTATAGTGAGATCAAGGGCCTGGGCCGTTTCTAGGTTGAGTACAACTTCCATGCCAAGGGGGGCTACCACTCCAACTTCTTCAGGTGTGGTCTGGCCACTCAGGATTGCCCTGGTAAGGGATACGGCCTGGAGGGCAATATCTCGGGGGCCGGGGCTGACGGTGAGGAGGCTGCCCTTTTGGGCAAGCTCCGGGGTACGTCCTAAACAGACTAGATTGTCGCGGAGGCAGCGTCTGGTCAGCCACTCCAGATTTTCCAGGTTGTAGATCTTTGGATCACGCAAGGCAATGAAGGCATCAATATCTCGAACCAGTTTTTTATAGGCATACCGGAAGTGGCGTGGGTCTTCTATGGAGACCAGCTTTACTTCAACGCCAAAGATAGCGGCAGCTTTCTGGATGCCACGGGCAACATGCTCTGACCGTTTGCTGTAGAGGATCCCCACCCGGCGAACCTTGGGGGCAAAGAGGGTGAGGTAGGCAAGCTCACTGCCTGCGGCTGAGACAGTGTCAATACCAGCCAT
>CAYWMZ010000049.1:0-9581 GCA_964459485.1 uncultured Desulfocapsa sp.
GTTTTTACCGGAGGCCCGGCCAAGGCCTGAATGTTTGGGATTGATCTCATCCTGGAGGAGAATAAATTCGTTGCGATTGAAATCAAAGCCTTCTGTTTCAAGGGCTTTTTCATTGTGGAAGCGGTCGATCACCTCGGTGGGCACAGAGGCCTGACTCCAGCCGGTGTAGAGTTCGTCTGCGTTGCATTTTTGTTTCTCAAAATCCATGGTGTCGATACCTAGGGCATCGGCCTTGAGTCTGGCATTGATATCCTTGGAGACAAATATTACGGATTTGCCCTCTTCATGGAGGGAGTTGGCAACGGCCAGGATACGGTTGTCGGCAACACTCATATCGAGAAGGGCTCCCGGCATATTTCTGCGTTCCACAGTGATTTTGAGGATGCCGCCATTCTCCATGACAACTCCGTCCTTCAAGGAGCCTGTGTGGCGGAGTTTGTCCAGCTGCCGGATAACCTGGCGGGCGTTGCGGCCCAACTCATCGTTGTGACGCTTAAACTTGTCCAGCTCCTCAATGACGGTCATGGGCAGGAGGATAAAGTTGTCCGCAAAAGAGGTCAGGGAATCTGCGTTGTGGAGCAGGACGTTGGTGTCGAGGACAAAGTATTTTGGGTTTTTCATAGAGGCCATTTTTGTGGTTTTTCCGTTAGCAGGAGTGTGTCGAATCTAAATATCAAGCCAGGTACTGTCTCTGTTGAGCAGCTCGCAGCCACCTTCTCGAACCACTGCCATATTCTCAAGACGTACTCCACCCCAGCCGGGGAGGTAGATACCGGGTTCTATGGTGACAATCATTCCGGCCTGGAGCTTTCCTTTACTGGCAGAAGAGAGACGTGGGGCTTCGTGTACTGCCATTCCCACACCGTGGCCCAGGGCGTGGCCGAAGTACTTGCCATATCCGGCATCGGCTATGACTTTGCGGGCTGCCCTGTCTACCTTGGCAGCACTTATTCCGGCCCGGATCTTCTTGATTCCAGCAAGCTGTGCCTTGCGCACCAGGCGATGGATCTTACGATATTTTTTACTGGTCTTGCCGATATGGAATGTCCTGGTCATATCGGAGCAGTATCCATCCAGAATCAGGCCCATATCGATCATAAGCATCTTGTCTTTGACGATTTTGACAGGGCCGGGCACCGAATGGGGCAGGGCGCTTCTGGCACCCGTTGCCACAATGCTTTCAAAGCTTGGCCCTTCGGCACCTTTGCGGCGCATGGTGGCCTCAAGGGCCAGAGCGATATCAATCTCGGTCTGACCGGGGAAGATGGTCTTGTACACCGTGCGGAAGACCTTCTCGTTGAGGCGCACCGAGCGGCGCATAAGGTCAATCTCCTCTTCATCCTTGATAAGCCGCATCTTTTCCACCATGCCGCTGCCGGGATGGAGGGAGGTGGAAATCTTGCCGCACATCGCCTTCATCTTTTCAGCAACCGAGTGCAAGGTATAATGACTCTCAAAGGCAAGGCTGTTGATTCCCAGGTCGGGGAGAAGCTTTTTTAACAGGACGAGCAGGCCCTTGGGGTAGAGCAGAACCTCCATCCCTCTGGTCTCATGTTCCGCCTGGATCTGAAAGCGAAAATCGGTGAGAAGTAGGGGGGGCTTGCGGGCAGGGATTAGCAGCGCACCAGAACTCTCGCCAATATCATGGTCCATGGCCGTATAGCCGCAAAGGTAGCGGCGATTGTGGGGCTGGCTGATAAGGATAGCGTCCAGCTTCTTTCTGCGCAACTTTGCTTGGAGTTTCTTGATGCGTTTAGGGGTACTCATTCACTGAACCTCTGTAAAAGGAGTTCTTTGCGTTGCTCAAATGCCTCGCCATACTGCTCATTAAGGCTGGCCTGGGCCTGGGACCACTCTTTTTGATACTGGGGATGCCCGCTGGGTTCCATGGCCATGGGGTCTGCTGCCTCCCCGGTCTGCTCCTGAACCTGTTGCGCCAGCTGGGCCCGGATGGCATCTTCGAGCTGTTGCTTCATCTGCTCTTTATGCTGGGAGTACTGTTCGGTGAGCTGCTGCAACTCTGCACAGGTAGCGGCCATCTCTCCTGAATTTCCTTCAAGTTCGAGAAGTGCATTCAGGGCCTGGAGAGTGGCGGCCATAATATCTTCATCCCGTGGAATTACGATGTTGCGGAGCAGCCCCTTGGCCATGCCGCGGCGAACGGCCATCTGGTCGGCTGCAGCCTCCTGGGCAAGAAGAGAAGAAAGTGCATCATGTTTCCCGGCCAGAAACTCAGCCACCAGTCGCATACCTCGCTGTTCTTCCTCCTGTCCTGAAGGGAGCTCTTTGGCCCGGGCTGCCATTCGTGCTGCTCGTTCCATAACCATATCCAATGTGCTTCGTATCTCTGCCATGCTCTTTCCTTTGGTCTGCAACCTTATGCTCTGTTAAAAGTTAATACTACCCTCGGCTGTCATACTACTACCGGGTTTTGATCTGTACCAGAAAAGATATGTATCTCTAGTAAAAAGGTCATGGAATTAGTCAATTTTACGCAGTCTGGCACCAAAAAAACCATCCACCTCCTGGCCGGGTAAAGGGGCAAAATTTCCATTGACCAGAAGGGGATGGGTATTGTCTGGAAGAATTGTTGCGCAGTCATCCTGAACAAAGTTGGAATGAACTTGTAAAAAGAGAGCCAAAACCTCTTCATTTTCTTCCCATTCCAGGGAACAGGTGGCGTAGACCAGAATCCCGCCGGGGAGCAGGAGCTGTGCGGCACTGTTTAAGAGCTTGAGCTGGGTTTTCTGATAGCGGCTAAAGTCATCCTCTACTCTGTTCCAGCGAATATCGGGGTGGCGGCGAATAACCCCGGTTCCGGAACAGGGGGCATCAAGGAGTATGCCGTTAAACCTGTTGTCGCTGTCTGCTGCGTATTCTTGCAGGGTTCCAGAAAAGAGAGACGGTTCTGTTGCGGGATGAAGGCGTTGCATATTTTCCTGAAATTTCTGGCGGCGTAGTCTGTCCGGCTCCACGGCCGAGACCTGAGCACCTGAGTTTTGCGCCATTTGCAGCAGAACGCTGGTTTTGCCGCCAACCCCTGCGCAGGCATCAAGGTAGTGCCCACCTTGCCGGAGTTCACCCATAAGTGTGGGGAGGAGTTGCGCCCCCTGATCCTGCACCTGAAAGTGGCCTTCCCGGAAACCAGGCAGGCCCTGAACTCCACCCTGAAAGTCTTCTACAATAAGGCAGTCTCGGCACCAGTGGCCGGCACGAGAGCCAATACCATCTTCGGCCAGGAGTGTGCCTAATGTGTCCGGGTCTGTGACGCAGGAGTTGACCTGAATAGTAAAGAGTGCCTGCTCGTTATTCTGCTGGCATATACGCAGGTTTTCCTGGCTCCCGTACCGTTTCTGCCATTTTTCGGTGAGCCATTTTGGGTGGTTGAGGATGGGGCGTGGTGGATTTGCCAGCAGGTTTTGGAGTTCAGGCTTTCTGCGGATGGCATTGCGCAGGACTCCGTTGACAAAGCCATGGAGCCGTTTGGGGAGACGGGCCATCTGCACTGCCTTCACCGATTCGTTCACCGCAGCAGATTCCGGGATACGATCCATGAAAAAGATCTGAAACAGTCCGCATCTCAGGGTCTGGCGGATAAAGGGTTTGATCTTATTGAGGGATTGAGTGCAGAGCTTTTGCAGCAGGAGATCCAGGGCTTCCCGATTACGAAGCACACCATAGATGATGGTGGTGGCCAGTTGCCGGTCATTTTCTGCCAGGGGATATTCGGTCACAAGCAAGTTGAAGATGCCAGTTACAGGTTTACGGCTTTTCCGCAGTTCGCACAGGGTTTTGATCGCCACAAAACGGGCGGATATCTTCGTTGAAGGAGGCAAGGAAAGGTGTCGGCTCAGGAGTTTTTGATAAGGGTGTCAATGGCACCGATCAGGACATCTACGGGAGAGCCCTTGGAGATAATGGAGGGGCTGTTGTCACCCTCTCCCATATCTTTGGCCTCATCGGGAGTTACCATGCCTGAGAGATAGAGGACGGGGATGGTGGCGGTGGCAGAATCGTCGGCCAGCATGGAGCTGAGTGCAACTCCGTGGGTGCCAGGCATGTTGATGTCAAGGATGGCGATATCCGGCAGCTCCCGGCTGATTAGGGTCAGGGCCTCATCGCTGCTGGTGCTGTACCGTACACTCATGCGTCCACTGTCCTCAAGTTGCATCTTGAGCAGATCACAGGCATCCTGGTCGTCGTCAATAAGTACTATGCGGGTTTGCTGGCCCATGTGCATCGCCTCCGGAAGTGAAGTCTCAGGTCGAACTATTCTGGTTTCTGGTACGACTCACCTGAATAGCGTTAGATTTTCTTATTCTATCAGTATGTTGTGAAAAAGGTAAGATCTTTTTAAAAGCCGGGGTTTTTCAGGAATAAAAGCCTGAATGGGATTCACTTCAGGTTTTTAGCATGAATCTTCTGGCTGTCCATAGGATATGTGTACCGTATCCAAATAGTTTTTGATCTCTTTGCAGTACATGAGGGCTTTTTTGATGTTGGCCTGCTGTGCTGCCTCCTCCAGCTCAAGGCAGAGATCTCCCAACTGCTTAAATCCATACATCCATGAGGTGCCCTTTACGGTATGGGCCTGTTTGCGTAGGCCATCCATGTCACCTGTCCGGGCTACCAGGATCAGTCCGTCCGCATCTTTGCGTTTGTTGGCAAGGAATTTGGGGATCAGCTTTTGAACTTTAGGGTTCAGGCAAACAGAGGGTGCAGCCGGAGGGGGGATGGATTTTTCTGAAATTTGCGAATCTGCCCCGGTCTGTGAAGCAGGACGAGGCCGCTTCTGGTTAAGATGGATGGAGATGGTGTGGATCAGGGTGTTGCGGCGAATGGGCTTGGTGAGGTAATCGGAGCAGCCGGCCTGCATGCATTTTTTTCGAAAGCGCACAAAGGCGTGGGCAGTGAGGGCGATGATGGGAATAGAGGCCTGCTGCTGTTCTTTTTCCCACATTCGTATCTCTTTTGTGGCTTGATAGCCGTCCATAACCGGCATCTCAATATCCATAAAGACCAGGTCGAAGGACTTGTTTTTAACCATGGAGACAGCCTCCAAGCCATTTTGGGCAATTTCAAAGCTGAATGGAGTGTTGCGCAGATAGAGGCAGAGTAGATTGCGGTTGTCTTCGTTATCGTCCACCAGCAGGATACGGGCGGGTTTAAGTATGTGGCAGCTTTCGAACAACGTTGGGAGTTCGGTGGCGGCAAGAGGGATGGAGCGGGCGGGCTTGAAATCGCAGGTGAAGAAGAAGGTGGAGCCGACTCCGGGTGTGCTCTTCAGCCAGACCCTGCCATTCATCATGGAGGTGAGTTTTTTGCAGATGGTGAGGCCAAGGCCGGTGCCGCCGTACTTTCTGGTGGTGAGGGAATCGGCCTGGGTAAAGCTTTCAAAGATGAGCTGTTGTTTTGCTTTTGGAATACCTATACCACTGTCTTTGACGGAAAAGAGAAGGGTGCCTGGGCTCTCCAGTTGAACCGAGATTGCCACTGTTCCGTTCTCGGTAAATTTCAGGCCATTTCCCACTAGATTGATCAGTATTTGACGTAACCTGGTGGGGTCGGTACGCAGACCGGTGGGAACATCGGGATGCGTATGGATGCTGATCTCGGTATTCTGTTCGGCCGCCCGCACTGACAGGATGGCGACCACAGAGTCTAGCAGTGACGGGAGGTGGGTATCTATGGCCTCAAGTTCTGTCTGGCCCGCCTCTATCTTGGAGAGGTCAAGAATATCGTTAATGATTTCAAGGAGGCTCTCCCCTGCTGAACGAAAGATGCGCACATAATTATGCTGCTCTTCGGTGAGGTCGGTGTCGCTTAAGACCTCTGCCATACCAATAATGGAGTTGAGCGGGGTGCGGATTTCATGGCTCATGGCGGCCAGAAATTCGGTCTTGGAGCGGCTGGCATCGTCTGAGAGTTGGGTCAGGCGCTTATTTTCCAACAGCATGTCATGGAGGTGGATGTGGTTGCGAACCCGGGCCAGGAGTTCCTGCTGGTGGAAGGGCTTGACGATATAATCGTTTCCCCCGGCGTTAAACCCTTCTACAATATCCTCTTTTTGGGATCGCGAAGTAAGGAAGATGATGGGGATATCGGAGGAGTTGTGGTCGCCCTTAAGTTTGCGACACAGGGCGAAGCCATCCATCCCCGGCATCATGACATCAAGGAGGATGATGTCGGGCGCGCCACAGTCGATGAGAGCTAAGGCCTCGTTGGAGCCAGTGGCAGTGATAACTCTGTATCCGGCAGATTGCAGGGTGGCTGCGAGGAGATGGAGGTTGACGGGTTGGTCATCCACCACAAGCACTGTGTGGGATGTGGATTTCTGCATGCTGGAATTTTAGCATAGCGGCGTTGAAAAACATAGTACAGAGAAGAGATATTTAAGAGGTTTTGGGAAGAAGTTTTATTTGGTTTGTGATAGACATTCTTGAGGTGGGTTGGTACTATCGGTCACTTGAAAATGATGTGTCATAGAGGCAAGTTTGTGGATATCTGTAAACTTGTTATTATTTGAACAATTTAACAGGAGTATTACATGAGAAAGATGAAATTGGCAGTTGTTGCCACTGTAGCAGCTTTTGCTATTTCTGCTGGAGTTGCTCAGGCATCCACCAAGGAAGAAATCTTGAAACGCGGAGCTCTTCAGTGTGGAGTTTCCACTGGTCTTCCTGGATTTTCCATCGCCGATGAAAACGGTGTATGGGCTGGTATTGATGTTGACGTATGCAAGGCCATTGCCGCAGCAACCCTTGGTGATGCCACCAAAATTAAATATGTTCCTCTGAACGCCAAAGAGCGTTTCACTGCCTTGCAGTCAGGTGAGATTGATACCCTGGTTCGTGGTACTACCTGGACACTTACCCGTGACTCTTCACTCGGTTTGAACTTTGCCGGTGTTAATTACTACGATGGCCAGGGTTTTATGGTCTCTAAAAAACTTGGTGTAAAATCCGCTCTGGAGCTTGACGGTGCAGCCGTATGTATCCAGGGTGGAACCACATCTGAGTTGAATCTTGCAGATTACTTTAAAGAAAACAATATGACCTATAAGGCCGTGGTCTTTGATACCCATGATGCCACTGCTGCTGCCTTTGATAATGGCCGTTGTGATGTTCTCACCTCTGACCAGTCCCAGCTTTATGGACTGCGTACCCATCTTTCCAAACCGGAAGATGCGGTAGTCCTTCCTGAGATTATCTCCAAGGAACCCCTTGGGCCTGTTGTCCGTCAGGGGGATGACGCCTGGTTTAATATCGTACGCTGGACCCTCAATGCGATGATCAACGCAGAAGAGCTCGGTGTTACTCAGGCAAACGTGGATGAGATGAAAAACTCTAAAAGCCCCGCTATTCGCAGACTCCTTGGTCTTGAAGGGATTGCCGGTAAGGGCCTTGGCCTCAATGATGATTGGGCCTATCAGGTCATCAAGCAGGTTGGTAACTACGGTGAAGTTTTCGAACGCAACGTAGGAACCGGATCTCCACTGAAGATCAGCCGTGGACTGAACGCACTGTGGAATAAAGGCGGCATCATGTATGCTCCTCCCATTCGCTAAGGGACGCTAAGTTCAAAAGGGACGTTTTCCTCTGGGAAAGCGTCCCTTTTTGGTTTGCTTCTGCTTGATAGCCTGAAGGCAGAATGCTGAATATTTCAGTCTTCTGCCTTCCGTCTAATAAGCTTCGCTTCACTCTTTTCTATTACTGATTATGTCCAATTTATCTAAAAAACAGTTCTGGTGGAATAATGCCCAGCACCGTTCCCTGTTTATTCAGGTTATGCTGGTGGCTATGCTGGTGGCCTTCTTCTGCTTTATCGGATCCAATACCATAGCAAATCTTGATAAGCGTGGAATTTCAACCGGCTTTGGCTTTTTGTCTCTAAAGGCGGGCTTTGGTATCCTCCAGAGTCTTATCCCCTATGATGAATCCAACACCTTTGGACGAACCTTTGTGGTGGGTCTGCTCAATACCCTGTTAATCTCAGTACTGGGTATCTTCTTTGCCACCATTATCGGTTTTATTGCGGGTGTGGCCAGGCTTTCCAATAACTGGCTGATAGCAAAACTTGCAGGGATCTATGTGGAGACCTTCCGCAATATCCCCCTGCTGCTTCAGATCTTCTTTTGGTACTTTGCCGTGCTCCGGACCCTGCCATCGCCCCGGCAGAGTTGGGTCGCAGGTGACGTTGTCTTCCTGAATATAAGAGGTATGTATCTGCCGCAGCCCCTGTTTGGCGATGGATTCGGCTATGTGACATGGACCTTCTGCCTGGCCATTGTTGCCACGATTCTCATAGCCCGCTGGGCCAAAAAACGTCAGGATGCAACCGGACAGCAGTTTAAACTCTTTCGGGTAGCATTTGCCTTGATCATTGGACTCCCTGTATTGGTCTTCTTTGCCATGGGCTCACCCCTGGGCTGGGATATACCTAAGTTACAGGGCTTTAACTTTCGGGGTGGGATGACCATTATTCCAGAGCTCACCGCCCTGCTCATTGCCATCTCCATCTATACCGGAACCTTTATTGCCGAAGTGGTTCGCTCCGGTATTCTTTCGGTGAACCCCGGTCAGACTGAAGCTGCATCGGCTCTGGGGCTTCATAAGACCAAGGTTCTGAAATTCGTCGTTATTCCCCAGGCCATGCGGGTGATTATTCCCCAGCTCACCTCCCAATATCTGAATCTGGTAAAGAACTCCTCCCTGGCTACGGCCATCGGTTATCCAGATCTGGTGGCAGTGTTTGCCGGAACCACCCTCAATCAGACGGGGCAGGCCATTGAAATCATAGCAATGACCATGGGGGTCTATCTTTTTATCTGCCTTACGATCTCGGGACTTATGAATTGGTACAACAAGAAAACCATGCTGGTGGAGAGGTGATAGAATGGCTGTATATGTAACAAGTCCCAGTCCGGCCCTGCCACCACCTGCCAGTTCCGTAGGTGTGATTGGCTGGCTGAGAAAGAATCTCTTTTCTTCGGTTCTGAGCTCTCTATTCACCTTACTGGCACTCTATGTTCTGTATCGTGTGATACCGCCCGCTCTCAATTGGGCAATTTTTAAGGCCGACTGGCTTGGAACAACTCGGGATGTTTGTAGCAGGGAAGGTGCCTGCTGGCCCTTTGTGGGGGTGCGTCTCCATCAGTTTCTCTTTGGTTTTTACCCGCCTTCCGAGTACTGGCGGGTGGTGACGGCCTTTTCCCTGGTGGGTGGCCTTGTGGCCTGGTTGCTTATCGACCGTACCCCTAAGAAGGCTATGGTAGGAGCCTTCACGATTTTTGTCTATCCGGTGATTGCCTATTTTCTCTTCTATGGCGGCGCTTTTGGGCTACCTCTGGTGGAGACCTACAAGTGGGGTGGCTTGATGCTGACCCTGATCCTTGCCACCACCGGGATGTTCTTTTCTTTTCCCATTGGTATTATCCTGGCCCTGGGGCGGCGTTCTTCCATGCCCATTGCTAAATCCATCTCCGTTATTTTTATTGAATTCTGGCGCGGGGTGCCCCTTATCACCGTTCTCTTTATGTCCAGTGTCATGCTGCCCATGTTTATTCCAGAGGATATGCAGAT
>CAYWMZ010000050.1:0-9506 GCA_964459485.1 uncultured Desulfocapsa sp.
ATACCTTTTGCCAACACGTTCTATGGTATCCTGCACAAAATCAAGAAGTCCACGCCCACTATGACCTAAGAATTCTTCAAATTCACCATCTTCACGGGAAGGCACCAGGGCATGAATATTGAGGCTGTCATTATGCACATGATAGGTCTTGCCTCTTGCAAAAAAATAGCTGAGCAACCGCTTGATTTTCCTGTTATGGGTGAACTGATGAGTTAAATCATCTATAATTTCTCGTTCTTCCGATGTCAGGGCGGAAGGGTTTTCCACATCTATTGTCGGAAAGTAATCATCATTCAAGGCCGCCGTGTCACCTTTTTTCAGCATGTCCGCCAGACGCTCCAGCCACAGCCGGGACTGCATCTCATACTCGGGAAAATCCCTGATAGTCTGCTCTTCCAGCTTAAACTGAATCACCGTCAGGGCCTTCTCCATACTCCGCCCTCGATTAGTTTTAGCCTTAAACCTGCCAGTTATTTTTTCCACCGGATAGGTTTTTTCGGCAAAGGCCGCCAGTTTTGAGCTGTCAAAGGAGAGCCTATCCATCAGTTCAAAATGGTCATAACGACAGGTAATACGCATGGCCTCGGCCACCAGAGACTTATTACCGGCAACGGCCCCCATCCACAGGATATCATGGTTGCCAAAGACATAGTCCACCATATCCCTGTAACCTGGAGAGGAGAGAATACGTATGATTTTATCGGGTTGAGCCCCCCTGTCAAAAACATCTCCAAGGACCTGAATACGATCCAGGAGAACCTGCCTGATACTGTGGGCCAGATGACTGATTAAGCGTCTGGAGAGGGTCGCCTCCTCAAAGACCTGATCGGGTACCGGAAGACCGGAGATAAGGCGTTTAATGGTATTTCGAAACTCAGGCGGGAAGATATTCTTGTTTCGAATTCTAATATTAACCAGACGGTATTTAAGAATATCCACCAGACAGAAGATCACATCCTGAGTGTCCATAAGGATGTCATCTTCCACAAAATACTCTTTTTTTCGTATTATTTTGGTTAAATACTGAATCTTGTCCACACTGAAGGTCTTGGGTAAGGCCTCACGGCACGTCTGATACAGCATCCCGAAACGTCCCCTCAGAATGGCCATAAAGCGATCCCCTTCCCCGTGTAGGTCACTGATCCAAAGAGTCACCGGGATATGGGAGTTGAGTTCATTTTCCAGCCCCAGCAGTTGCTGAGCCAGCTGATCAATTTCACCGGTCTGTAGTTGAAAACTCTCTTCCGTCATTGTCCCTTCACCTCCACTCACCAAGAAAAGCTACCATGATAATGTAAATCACTTCCCCGGGAGATGCCCATAAGCCTCTGCCGGTATCACAACAAAATTAGATGCACCAGGGGTCTGCCAGTAGAGGGTAAGACGGGCCGTCCCCTTGCGCTGGAAGTATTTTACGGTGAGCGAATACCATCCAGGGCTTGCGATAGCAACAGTTCCGATCTCGGAAAAACGATCCGAGTGTACTCCCGGATCATAGACCACCCGTTCTCCGTCGACATGAACCTGAATCCCATCATTCGCCATGGCCTTAAAGCGGTATATCCCTGGCCGATCCATCTTGAGGTAACCCGGAAAAAATACTCCAACCCCTTTAGGCTCACGACTATCATAGATATTGCCCTCAAACTTGTGGTCAAGCAGGGCAACAATCTTTCCCGGTTCTCCTTCTGCCATCATCTTGGCATCGGATGCCATTTGATTTATGTTGCGGTAGAAGGCATAACGATAGAACACTGGAAGCCCCGGGCGCATATCACTCCCCAGCGGCAGGGCCTGAAAAACAACCTGCTGTCCAACACAGCCACCAAGTGCGAGACTCATCAACAGGAGCAGTAGCGAAAATTTCCACAAAAGCCCGGCCCTGTCAGGAGTCATCTTTACAGTAGGCATCTGCACATCTCTCCTCTATTGCTGCCCGCGTTCGTGGGCTAATTGCTCTGGAGACATATTCCAAAAGGGTGTGCCATCCTTGGTGAGCCGAACCTTAAATTCATAATACTCTCCCTTCTTCACCTTGGATGCCAGAAAAACATCCACCCCGTCAATCTCAGCCCAACTGCCTTTCACCTTTACCCTATCCCCCCGTTTAATACCGGTATCCTTAGCAGTGGCAAACCAGACGGGACAGAGCTGCACATCAATTTTATCACCATCATCATCTAAAACCATCACAGTTGCGTTGGACATTCCCGGTAGCGGGCTCACTTTTTTAAATTTCACCACATTTCCCCGAAGCTTGTCGAGTTCTCTTGAGCTGTAGAGTTTGTTGTACTCGTCATCATTGCCCCAGCCCTGCTTCTCTTTTTCCGATGCGGCATGGAGGGGAGGTAACATGAAGAAAAATGCCATAATCAATACGAAACACAGGGCTGACATTTTGTGTGGAAGCATTAGCATGGAGACGCTCCAGGGTTCTATTAATAGGAGTGTGGCCTTATGGCAGCAGGTTCAATAGTATTCAAAACGGTATCATACTATATAAAGCAATGTTTGCTATGGCAAGGACTATACGCTCTAAAGGGACACGAAAAAGACGCCACAGAACAGCTGTGTGTAAACGATGATAAATACTTGAAGAAGCACCCCCTTTCTTCATTTAGATATCTGCACTGGATTTTTCACTGAAAATTTCTTATAGTCTGGCAAAACTATTCAATTTCCCATTAAGGATCATCTTCGATCAACATTACACAACCCCTCGTATCACATGCATACCTTTCCTAAACTAGACCAGCCCAAGCATCTTTCATCTATCTTTTTCCCGCGCACTTGTAGCCCCACACCATTGCCGCAAGGTGCCACTGATATTGAAATTGAGATTGAGACGGGTATTATCATAGGTTGTCGGTTCTATATTCACGATACAACCAGCCCTAATCTCATTTTTTTCCATGGAAATGGTGAAATAGTTGCCGACTACGATGAAATAGGCCCCCTTTACAACCAGGCGGGTATGAACCTGCTGGTCACCGAGTACCGCGGCTATGCTTGGAGCAGTGGCAATCCCACGGTGGCTGCCATGCTCTCCGATGCGGATCACCTATTTGATGAGATATTAAACTGGCTCTCCGTGAACAAACACAGTGGAGCAGTCTTTATCATGGGACGTTCCCTGGGATCCGTTCCGGCAATCGATCTTGCAAGCAGACGTGCCTCGGATATAAAGGGGTTGATCATTGAAAGTGGCATAGCCGACACCATCCCTCTTATCCATTCCCTTGGGATTGATATTGGTGACAAGGAGTTTAGCGAAGAGGATGGTTTCCAAAATCTGCAAAAGATTGAAAAAGTGGAGAGTCCCACATTTATCTTTCACGGGGCCCGGGATGAGATCATCAGTGCCCATGAGGCCGAAAAACTCCAATCATTCAGTGGTGCCAAGACCAAAGAATTTATGATAATTCCCGGAGCCACCCATAACAGTATGATTGCTACGGGAGGCAAGCTCTACTTCCAAACCATCAAGACTTTTATAGATAAGGTCACGGGAATCACCAACTGGCGACGTCGTAGAAAGAGCACCACCACCTCCTATTCAAAGGAATAAGTATGGACCGTTTAAGGCTTTGTAAACATATTCCTTTTCCAATTTTTCTCCTCTTCTGTCTCTCCATACTGCTGCTCAGCTCCTGCGGCCCCACGTCAAACAGTCCACGAACCGTGGATATCGCCCCTAACCCCGGGATACTACGGGTTGGTGTCTCAGCCAATGCGCCTCCCCTTATCTACACTCAGGGCAAAACCGTTTCCGGACTTGAGGCAGAATTTGCTAAAAAACTAGCACAATATACCGGCAGACAACTCAGATTCATCCACCTCAAGTGGGAAGACCAGATCCCGGCCCTGGAGAATAACCGTATTGATATCATTATGTCCGGGATGTCAATTACCCAGGCCCGGCAATACCGTATCGCCTTCTCCAACCCCTATCTCAGGTCAGGGCAGATTCTTCTGGTTCGTCTGGGTGAAAAGGCCCGCTTTTCAACTGGTATCTATAGTCTGATGAACTCCAAGTACGTTATTGGTACCGTACGGGGCACCACCGGAGACCTCTTTATTACCAAAACCATTAATGGCGTTGAAATCAAACGATTCCAGAAATCATCAGATGCGGTACAGGCCCTTATTGATAAGAAGATTGATGCCTTTGTCTACGATGCCCCAATGGTTTGTCACTATGCCGCAATAAATGAAAACAATAAACTGACCCCCATCCTCACCATGTCTACTGAAGAGTACTACGCCTGGGGAATTCGTCGAGGCGACACAAAGCTTCTGGATCAGACCAATGCCATGTTACGGGAACTGGAAGAGAGCCAGGAACTGCCCCGTATGCTTCGCACCTGGATCCCCTACATGTAAGAAAGGCCCATGACAAGCAAAACTCAAAAACGCACAGACTATCTCAGCTGGGACGAATACTTTATGGCAGTGGCCCTGCTCTCGGCCCAGCGCAGTAAAGACCCCTCCACCCAAGTGGGGGCCTGTGTGGCCAATGAAGATAACAAGATCGTGGGGGTAGGCTATAACGGATTCCCCTGGGGTTGCCCCGACGACGAGCTGCCCTGGGCCAGGGAGGGGAACTATCTGGATACCAAGTACCCCTATGTGTGTCACGCTGAACTAAATGCAGTTCTGAACTCAACTGCCCAGAACCTGAAGAACTGTAGAATCTATGTGGGGCTCTTTCCCTGTAACGAGTGTACCAAGGTCATTATTCAGTCTGGAATCGAAGAGATCATCTATCTTTCCGACAAGTACGCAGATAGCGACTCGGTAAAGGCCTCCAAACGCATGCTGGACAAGTCGAAAACAGGTTACCGACCATTTGTAGGACGAGGCACCGAGCTGCACCTGAAACTCTTTCTGGAAGAGTAGTTCCGCCCCCAATTGTAATCAGTGTTCATAGCCCTGAAAAGTGATATCAACGTCTCCCTCATCCCCCAGGAGAATCACTCCCGCACCACAGCCGATTTCGCCAATCTTGCTGATCTGCTGGTGCTTTGTGCAAATCAATTTCTCAAATGCGGACTCCGCGCCCTTCTTCACCGTGAACAGCAGTTCATAATCCTCACCTGAGCGCAGCATCAGATCCTGGAGAGGCACTCTTAAGAATTCTGCCGCCGTCTCCAGCTCAGGAAGAAATGGCAGTGCCTGGGATCGGATGGATGCTGAGACAGCAGATGCCTTACAGATGTGGGCAAGATCCGTGGCCACTCCATCAGAAATATCCTGCATGGCACTCACCATGCCACAAGCGGCAAGCTCACGTCCCAGGGAAACCCGAGGCCGGGGGTTGAGATGGGCAGCCAACAGCGCAGGCCACTGTTGTGGCTTCTTATCCCCGAAGATTTCCGGGTTTTCTTTCTTCTTTTGTAAAATTTTCAGACCGGCAGCAGCAGAACCTAAGGGCCCGGATACCCAGATACTATCCCCCACAGCGGCCGTGTCTCTATACAGGGAGCCTGTTTCAGGGGCCTCTCCAAGGACAGTCACCCCCAGCACCAGTTCTTGAGCCTTCACCGTATCGCCTCCAACGAGAATACAGTTATGCTCTAAGAGTATTTCCAAGACCCCATCCAACCATGAGGATATCCAGCACCACTCAAGATTCAGGGGAAGACAGAGGCTGAGCAGTACAAAGCGGGGATTTCCCCCCATAGCAGCAATATCACTTAAGTTTACCGCAATGGATTTACGGCCAAGAAGATTAGCAGGATGAAAACTGCGATCAAAATGAACTCCATCGACCAGACTGTCGGTGGAGATAAGGAACGATCCAGGACTTGTAACCTCACAGCAGTCATCGCCAATGGATTTAATCAGTCCGGTACTGAAACCTTGACTGGCAGTGCGGATCTTTTCAATAAGCTCACGCTCTGACCATGGGGCCACTATTTCACCCGTTTTAGGAATGGTGCCCCAGCCTTGGCCTTCTTGTCATTCTTAGCCACTGGTACCTCTGTTTGGGCAGGGGCTATGGCGGGGCTCAACTCCACTCCTTTTACAAAACGTTCCTCACCGCCCATGGTGAATATTTCCATTCCTGTCATCTGCGGGGTACGCAAAGTCCAGGTGGCCTGCTGCGGCGGTACAGTGAGAAAACTAAAACCGACATGCCACCACTCATCCTTCCGGGTGCTATCCCGTTTAATATCTGTAACCAGGGCATAGGCCAGCATCTGAGGTTCTTTACTTACAATCAAGACCAGATCACCAATATCAGTACTATCCTTAAAAGGCATGATCTTTTTTAATTCAGAAACGAGTTTTTCCATGATTCAGATCCTCTGGCACGCACTACTGTACTGTGGCGGTGGTTGATTCTAAAACAATACTTTCTTCACCAATAATGGAACGTGAGGCCTGTTGGGTATAGATGGCAACGCCGTCGAGAAGGGGCAGTACCAATTGGTTCACAAGAACATCCACATTACGGGCAGCCTCAGGCCCCTGAAGAGCGGCCATGGAGGCTACCCAGGAAGCGATTTCTTTTAAGGAATCTGCAAGTTTTGCTATATGGACGTAGGTTACAGAATTATTTTTTTCAAGCAGACCATTACCGAAGACCTTCATCACAGGGCTGTGGGACAGACTGTTCATGTGGTCAACCTTTAAATCCGCTATCTGCTGTACCAGATCTAAAGAGTTGGAGACCAGAAGGTAGTTATCCAAAAGGACAAAGGCAGGTTGCAAACCGCCCTGGGGAGCAACGCCCCAATAGCTGACTTCCTGGCCATGGTACTCTTTTTCACTCACAGGAATTTCAGCATTGTCCAGCAGCACCCGAAAAACCTTCAGAAACTTTTCAGGTTGCCTCAGTTGTACAATGAGTGAGACCTTGGGCAGGGGCACACCTTCCCGACCCACATCTTTAACAATTACCCCAAATTCATTATCTATCATTGCCAGCACATCTTCCAACTCAACGCCCGCACTGTTGCGAAGTTCCCGGCGCAGGATCTCAAGCGCCTGAGGCTGCTGCTGATTCGCCCCGGTTGAATACAGATCCCAAATAAGCGGAAGATTCAGGGTGTTGGTCCAGTAATAGAGCAGGGCATCCTGAGGTACAAGGGCCAGGGTATTGTTCGTTCCCGGTTTCACATCGAACAATCTTGCCACCCGCTTGTCCAACAGGGTTCTGTCAAACAGGATCTCCGCCTTATCCCTGACCAGGTCTTCTTCATGCCAGCCACCGTAAGCGCCCCCCCCCCAACCTTCCCACTCTTTGAGAAGGGCGAGAAATTCTTCCCGTTCACCATCAGGAAGTGATTTACAAATCACTCTGCCCTGATCGAGAAGTGCCGGAATTGAAAGATAACTAAAGAGTTGAGCCCCCTGAAAACCAGAGTGCAATTTCTTAAAATCTTTATTGGAAGCTAGGGTGTTTTCCCTGGAGTCGTAGTAATCAAGACTCTTACGAACCAGGCGCTCTTCAAGACCTGCCAGCAGAAGCCCGCCCACATAGGCTGTTGATACGGTATAGTCTTTATCTATATAGTATCTGGTTATGGTATGACTACCATATTGAACTGTGGACTGCTCAATATCTTTACTGAGCAGAGGAGCCAGGAGTTTTACAAGCCGTGAACCGTGTCGTGGCCGTGCTATAACCAAGAGACGCTCCTCAATATCCTGCGCCGGATTATCTGCTGCAAAAGAGTTCGCAGGAAACAGGGCCAGGGAAAACTCTTTTCCAAGAATCTCATCAAACGCCGGATCGGCCAGGATCTTTGAGACCCTCTTCATGGAGTTATCGACCTCCATCAATACATTTCCGGATTCCCCAATTTGGGCCGCAATTCCCTGATAATCCAGCCGTGCAATGGTTCTCCCCAGGCGACTATCCATAAACACCTGATACATATCAGTAAAATCGTGTTGTTCTGTGTAGAACAGAACATTCGAGGGGAGACAGTCCGCAGCAGAAACAGCCTCATCCTGACTGCCCTGAAGCCATAAAAACATGCCCACGCCACACAACACAAAAACCACAGCAAGTAAAACTTTTTTCATTATCACTTTCTCTACAGTTGCATAGCAAAGCTACGCCATTCATTTCAGGTAATTATTGCATTTCAAGGACACCCTGTCAGCCCCATTAGGCTTGCCATCTCTCTTTCAGCTCGTATCCACTTCATGGTATCTATCCTTGATAACAAGCCAGACATCTTCCTGCCTCAGGAAGGAATCTACAACATCTGGGTCCAGATGTCGGCCTCGTTCCTCAACTATAATGTTTTTAGTCTCTATATGGGAGCAGGAATCCTTGTAACATCGCTTACTAGTCATGGCATCATAGATGTCAGCAAGGGCCATAATTCGGGCACAGAGGGGTATTTCCTCTCCAGAAAGTCCCTCCGGGTACCCTTTGCCGTTAAATTTTTCATGATGGTACATGGCAATATCACTAGCAGTCTTCAGATAATGGGAACCTGTTTTCCCATAAATATCAAGGAGCATCTTTCCACCAATGCTGACATGTTCCTTCATGATTTCAAATTCATCAGCGATAAGTACGCCCGGTTTATGAAGTATCGCATCGGGAATGGCGACCTTACCGATATCATGAAGAGGTGCCACCAGGGCAATTTCTTCAACAAATGACGGTGTGAGCAAGTCAGGACAGTTTTCCTGAAGGTCATAGGCTAACATGGAGGTGTAACGCTGTACTCTTTCCAGATGATACCCGGTTTCCTCACTGCGATACTCAGAGAGTTTGGCCATGGAGAAGATCAACTCGTCATGACTCTCAAGGCGCAGCAGCCGGACACCACTCTTGATTCGTAGCTGTAATTCTTCGTTAAATGCAGGTTTTATAATAAAATCATCGGCCCCGGCATCCAGTGCTTCCACCACGGAGGATTGATCTTCATGGGAGGAGAGAACTATGATATAGGCATACCTGGTCTGCCGTTTGCGGATTTCTCGTATCAACTCAAATCCGTCCATCACTGGCATCTCAAGATCAGTTACCACCAGACGTATATCAGGGTTGGCAAGAAAAAGCAGCAAAGCCTCCTCACCATTCGCAGCGGTTTGAACATTATAGCCCTGCTGTTCCACAAGCATTCTGACCAGCATTAACTGAGCAGAGTCGTCATCCACAATCAGCACGCTGAGTTTGGGATCTTTTAGAGCACCTACAACCATGTTCACGGGGCATCCCTTTCGAAAATCGCACACAAGTCCTGCTCTAGTCGGCCAAGAACAGTTTCACATTGTGATATATCATTGTTTTCAGCAAAATTTTGAAGTTCCCTTGCATCTTCAACTTCAGTTGCAAACCCTATACCCATGAGGGTGCCTTTGAGATTGTGAGCAGCATTCGCCAATGACACGGAATCATTCCTTTTAAGTGATTGCGACGCCTCGGCAAATGATTTACGCAAAGAACGGAGTGATTCGTCTAGCAATTGACTCAACTGTTCCTGGGAAAGCGGGTAGGCCTTCTGGAGATGGCTCATAGCTAGTTCCATAATTGT
>CAYWMZ010000051.1:0-9455 GCA_964459485.1 uncultured Desulfocapsa sp.
GGTGCGGGGAAATCCACCCTACTGGAATGCATCACAGGACTGGCTTCAGTTGAATCCGGAAAGGTTGAATGGGGAGGACAGACACTTTCCGCAGAGCTGCGAAAGCAGGTAATCTGGTATCAGCCCGATAATATCCTGCCCTTTGCCAGGCAGCAGGTTGGGACGACATTATCTTTTTTCCAGCAGGCTCATGGCTCGGAGATACCCGCCCTTAACCTGCTCACCCACAAGCTGAAGCTCTCGCCCATGCTGCACAAGCCTCTGCAGGAGCTTTCAAAGGGCTACCGCCGCAGAGTTCTTCTTGCCATTGCCCTGCTGAGTAAGCAACCTCTGCTAATGCTTGATGAACCATTCGATGGTTTTGACCTCAGACAATCGCTCTCCGTTATGGATCTGCTTCGTCACTGCAGTAAAAATCGAAGCCTGGTGCTCTCCATTCATCAGCTGACCGAGGCAGAGAAAATATGCGACCGTTTTCTTCTCCTCGACCGGGGACGAATTCTTGCTCTTGGCACACTTGCAGAACTTAGAAAACAGGCACAGCTCCCCTCCGGAGCAAGTCTTGAGGAGGTGTTCCTTGCCGTCACCTAAACCCTTTTCTGCCCCCCCAAACCTTACCCGCCTCCTTCTGACTCAGGAGCTGCGTAGCCTGATGCTCTCACCGGCACTTTGGTTCATGCTTATCATCATTTCCCTACTAACAGGATACAGCTTTAATCAGGCAGTAGATCTGTTTAGTCAGGCAAGCAGGACAGCACTCTCTTTTCCGGAACTCGCAAGCGGCATGAACCCTATGGACGGCATTTTTGTACCCACATTCGGAGCGTACTATCTCTGTGAAACCATGTTGCTGCCCTTTGTTGCCATCCGCATTATCGGTCTGGACAAACAGAGCGGAGCCATTAAACTTCTGCTGCAGCTGCCCTTTGCTCCCATCTCTCTTTGCGGAATAAAGGCTGCGGCCATGGGACTTGTCTGGCTGCTCAGCCTGCTACCTGCTGTTATGGTTTTGTTTCTGTGGCAGAGTTTCGGCGGGCATATCTCTTTTGCAGAAATAACCGTTCTGTGTGCAGGACACGGATTATATTCCATGACAGTTGTCTGCATCGCCATGTTTGCAGCGGCAGTCAGTGATTCTCTGCCCACTGCCGCCATGTTCTGCCTCGCCGTTACCCTGGGATCGTGGATTCTAGATTTTTCAGTCAGCGGACAAAGTGGTGGACTTTTGGCCGCTATCGGCACCTTCTCACTTACCGCCATGCTGCGTCAGTTTGAAAACGGGCTGTTGTCTGCAACTCATATTGCTGCCTTCCTCTGCATCGGTCTGCTTTTTTTCCTATTGACTGTTATCTGGCTGCATCCCGGCAAACGACTTCTTTCCCGGATTGGCAGTGCTCTTATGGTATTAATAGGATTAAGCACTATTTTTGCTGGTGCCGCATACTTTCCGACCTCACTTGACGTCACGGAGAATCGACGCCATTCATTCAGTGTCACGAATACTGAGGCCTTGCAGCAGCTAAAAAAACCGCTGACCATCGCTGTCCATTTGAACCCCAATGACAGTCGGCTGTTTGACTTAGAGCATGACCTGCTGGCAAAGCTACGACGGACGACGCCAAAAGTTGCAATCACCTATGTTCAGAGTGAGGAAGACGGATTATTCTCAGCCGCAGCCGATGACACCTACGGACTTATCGAATACACATATGGTCAGCACCACGACCAGAGTTACTCAAACAGCCAGGAGGAGATTCTACCTATAATTTACAAATTAGCTGACATTCAGGTACCTCATAAATCCGAACTCAATTACCCCGGCTATCCGCTGGTAGCTGATGCATCGAACAGCATGTGGTGGTTTTATATCCTGCTCCCCATATTCTTTCTGGGAACAGGCCTCTTTGTCCGTAAAAGATCTTAACAAATACAGGAGAGCCCCATGAAACAAACAAATATCGGCACCACAACTATCACCTTCGGCATATTCCTGCTGTTTTTCTGCACCTGCCCCATCACTCAGCCGTCGGCATTGGCATCCTCCCCCTCTGCCGATTTACAAAAAACAGACACAACAGCTCACGAGCCTGTCGTTTTTGACTTCTCAAAAGAGACCGTGGGCGCATCACCAAAAAGCTTTACTGCAGCGGTGGGAAACTGGATCATCGGTACGGACGACGGCAATACGGTTTTGGTGGTAGACGGTCGAAAATGGAAACAGGGCGTTGCATCCTCTGGTCTAGCGGACAAGGCCCGGGCTCTTTACGGCAGCCGCTATGCTGAATTTCTAGATAATGTGACAGCCTATGCCTACTACCCATTTGCCGTTGCTGGAAAGATAGATAATTTCACAAATGGCGAGATAAAACTCAGGTTTAAGGCAATCTCCGGCAGGATCGATCAGGGAGCCGGTATCCTTTTTGATCTGAAGCCAAACGGCGACTACTATGCATTAAGGGCCAATCCACTGGAAAACAACCTTGTTCTATGGCGTTACAAACAGGGAAGGAGATCGTCAGTCAGCTGGGTTCGTAATGTCAACACCCCAAGCCGACAATGGCACACTCTGAGACTGACCGTGAACGGTTCACAGATAAAAGGTTTTGTAAACGGCAGGCAATACCTCTCCTATAAACTGTCCGCCCCGGTTTCCGGACGAGTGGGGCTGTGGACTAAAGCGGATAGTGTGGTCTATTTTGATGACTATCAGGTGAGTAACCGCTAAAACCGTGACGCAAAGTAGAAATAATTAATGACAAACAGAACTTCCAGATGGACATTTTCCTAGGGAAGTTCCGGGGACAGTATACGCAACAGTTAAATATACTGTCCCCGGAATACGCCCCCAGTTAAATATACTGTCCCCGGAATACGCCCCGGAATACGCCCGGAATACAGAATAGAATATCCAATTATCATACTTCATTTATTCAGTTTAACACTTCAGCACTTCAACAAATCTTTCAAAATCGAACACTTCCTGCAAATCACCATTTTATCTCGAACATCAATATCTTTGGTACAGTCACACTTGGTTCCACAGACAAACCAGCACATGTCACCACATTGAAACTCCCAGGCCGGACACCCATCTTTCAAATCACAGGATTTACGTTCCCAACACGGCTCAGAAAGCGAACCGATATCCTTCTTCTTCTGATAGATTAAAAACCAGAGCTGACGCTCAATATGCAACGGTATCTTTCTCCATCCCTGCTCATAACTATGGATTGCTTTTAAAGAGACGCCAAGGAGTTCGGCTAATTGTTTTTGAGTACGACTCAGCTTCTTGCGTATGGTTACAAAGGCTTCTTTTTCCAAAACAATTCCTATTACAGAAGGTTAAGTAAAAACATTATGCATCTCTGTGAACAAACAGGAGCTAATACATTGAGGTACCTCACGCTAACAGATTATCTTTTTTTTTTCAGTAACAATCCCGCCCTCCTCCCTTTTTCCAATCTTTTCCAACTTCTCTTAATCCTATTTTTTCTCTATTTACTCCTGATCATTTATTGAGTTTCGTCTCTTTT
The DNA here is from genome assembly GCA_964459485.1 of uncultured Desulfocapsa sp. Lineage (GTDB taxonomy): Bacteria > Desulfobacterota > Desulfobulbia > Desulfobulbales > Desulfocapsaceae > Desulfocapsa. Next base: position 3,534 of record CAYWMZ010000051.1, read on the forward strand.
TCTTGTATGTATCATTTCATAATAATTGATAACACCTTTGTGCCTATCCTCAGGGCAGGTCTTGGAATGATGGCTGGTTTGTTCGATCTTATCCCATCTGCCAATTCAAGTTCAGGCTCAAGGCTGACGGGTTTCTTCCATTCAAACACTTATGACAACCACCAGTCCACAGCTGCCCGGCACCCTTTATATTGCAGCGACTCCCATTGGCAATCTCGAAGACATCACCCTGCGATGTCTTCGAGTGCTCAAGGAAGTCGATCTTATTGCTGCTGAAGATACCCGCCACACCCGGAAACTTCTCACCCACTTTGAGATAAGCACTCCGATGGTCAGCTACTATCGTGAGAAGGAGGCTGAACGCTCTGTTCGCCTGATCCAACGACTGCTTGCAGGAGAGGATATCGCACTTGTTTCAGATGCTGGAACGCCCGGAATATCTGATCCTGGCGCAGTCCTTGTGGCCGCCGCCCACAAGGCCCATATCACTGTGGTTCCACTGCCCGGCCCCTCTGCCATTACCACAGCCCTGTCAGCCGCTGGGATCAGCAATCCCCACTTTCTTTTTCTGGGCTTTGCACCTTCCAAAAAATCGCAACGCAGGGCCCTGCTTACTTCCCTTGTTGATTCGCCATGGCCCCTGGTCTTTTATGAATCACCGCGTCGGATTGAAGGACTACTCCGGGATATTCTAAATATCATGGGTGACCGTTCCAGCTTCTGGGGAAGAGAACTCAGCAAAAGCTACGAAGACCTTAAAAAGGAATCCATCAGCGTCCTCCTTGAACATGCATCTTCACAGAATAACCGTGGAGAATTCGTGCTTGTTGTCGAACCCGGCACCATCCTTAAGGCAGAGGGTGAAAATCTCCAGGAACTCCTCTGCTGGTATCGTGATAACAGTTCCCTGTCTCTAAAAGATGTCAGCCGCAAAATCTCCTCAGACCTTGGTCTATCCCGATCTCAGGTCTATAAAGAAGCATTAACTATCTATAATACCAAGAGTTCCTGAACCCACTGCAATGGCTGCGGCAAAGATTCGATTTTCCATAGATCGTGGTGGCACCTTTACCGATGTCTATGCAGAAGTTCCAGACCACAGGCGTATCTACACAGAAAAACTCCTCTCTGTTGATCCCGCAAACTACCCGGATGCGCCCCGTGAAGGAATCAGACGCATTTTTGAACGGTTTCTACACACAAAAATCTCCCCCTCGGCTCCTCTTGCCACCGACTGCATCGAATGGATACGCATGGGCACCACAGTTGCCACCAATGCCCTGCTTGAACGCAAAGGTGCCCCAACAGCCCTCATTATCAGCAAGGGATTTAAAGATCTTCTGGCAATCGGAGACCAAACCCGCCCTGCCCTCTTTGACCTTGATATTCAAAAACCGGAGCAGCTCTACCAGGAGGTTTGCGAAGTAGACGAGCGTGTTCGCCTGCTTCGAGAAGGAGAGGACGTTGCTCCAATGGATCTCATTGTTTCCAAAAGCGGTGAGGAGTTTCTTGTCCTGCAACATCCCCTTCCCGAACAAATCAGAGCCGACCTGCAACAGATCCATGACAAGGGGATACAGAGTCTAGCCGTGGTTTGTATGCATGCCTATTCAGTGCATAAACACGAACTCCTTATTGGTGAGATTGCTGCGACCATAGGCTTTAAACAGATTTCCCTGTCCCATAAGATAATGCCCCGGGTCAAGATTGTAGCCCGTGGTGATACCACCCTGGTGGATGCCTATCTCAGCCCGCATATATACAACTACCTGGAGTCCTTTCGGGCAGGTTTTGCAGATCATCTCAAGAACGTCCCCCTCCTCTTTATGCAGTCAGATGGAGGACTCAGCGTTGCGGATCATTTTAAGGGTGCAAACAGTATTCTCTCCGGCCCGGCAGGGGGTGTTGTGGGCTGCGGCCTCAGTACCCATTCAGCAATGGCCAAACAGCCGGTAATCGGATTTGATATGGGAGGAACCTCAACCGATGTCTCCCGGTACGATGGGGACTATGAACTCTGCCACGAAACCCTTATTGCCGGAGTCCGTATCCAATCGCCGCAGATGCATATCAAAACCGTTGCCGCAGGTGGTGGCTCACGCCTCTTCTTCCGTAATGAAATGCTCCAGGTGGGGCCGGAATCGGCTGGTGCCCATCCAGGCCCTGTATGTTACCGAAAAGCTGGTCATCTCTCCATCACCGACGCCAATCTCTTTTTAGGACGCCTCCAGGCGGAGCACTTTCCCAAAATCTTTGGGCCGGATAAAAACCTGTGCCTTGACCGTGAAGCCGTAAGCAAAACCTTCCACGCTTTGACCTCTGAAATAAATGACCATGGTGCTAAAAATGGGCTGGCCCCAAAAACCGTAGAAAAGATTGCACTCGGCTTCTTAGAAGTTGGCAATGAGACCATGATCCGCCCCATCCGTGAGATATCGGTGATGCGGGGCTACGATATCAAAGAGCATGTCCTCTCCTGTTTCGGTGGGGCTGGCGGCCAGCATGCCTGCGCCATTGCTGCAAAACTTGGTATCAACACCATCTTTATTCATCGCCATGGCGGAATCCTTTCGGCCCTGGGAATCTCCATGGCCCAGATAGTTGTGGATCTTCAGGAAACATCATCTGAGTTCCTTTCCATTAAATCCCTGCCCCGCCTCCGCAACACCCTGCAACAGCTGGAAGAACGGGCCAGATTACAGTTTAACAGCCAGTGTAATAATTCAATCCCCATAGTAGTGGATCACTTTCTCAACCTCCGCTTCCAGGGTACAGACAGCTCAATCATGATCCCCCTCACGGCCACAAATGACCCGGCCCTGGAATTTAAACAGCAATACCGCCAGGAGTATGGGTTTCTGCTCAGTCATCGTGAAATAGAGGTGACCGATATCAGGGTTCGCATCAGTGGCGATGAGGCCCCGCCTGATCGTCAAGCACTGCCGCATGTCCCGACATCTAACAGCCTATCCAGCAGTCGTTGCTATTTCCATGACGGCTGGCAGGATACACCCATATATAAACTGGCCCAACTGCCTCCCCGGCATCCAATCACAGGGCCGGCCATCATTCTTCAGGATGGTTCCACAGTATTGGTGGAACCTGGTTGTGTGGCCCAGCGCAACAAAAACGGTGATATCACCATTCATCTCCATCACAGAGAAAGTACGCAGTTGGCAACGGCTATGGACCCCATCCAACTCTCCATCTTCAGCAACCTCTTTATGTCCATTGGGGAACAGATGGGACGAACCCTGCAAAAGACTGCCATTTCAACTAATATTAAAGAGCGACTTGATTTCTCCTGCGCAGTATTTGATCAGCATGGCGATCTAGTTGCCAATGCGCCCCATATCCCTGTGCATCTTGGAGCCATGGGGGAGGCCATAAAAAAACAGATCGAAATCCATGGCGACAGGCTCATGGAGGGAGATGTCCTGCTCTCCAACCATCCAGTTGCCGGAGGCTCCCACCTCCCCGATCTGACCGTGATCACCCCGGTGTGGAGGGATAAGGCCGTTGTATTCTATGTGGCCAGCCGTGGCCATCATGCTGATATTGGCGGAATCAGCCCCGGTTCCATGCCGCCCTTTTCCACTTCACTCCTGGAAGAAGGTGCCACCATACGCAGTCTGAAGATACTTGAGCATGGTATCTTTCAGGAAGAGGCTATCCTCTCGGCCTTCAGCATATTTGCAGATCCTGTACATACACCGCCAATTGCCGGTGCCCGTCACATTGCAGATAATATTTCCGATATAAAGGCCCAGATTGCCGCCAACCAGAATGGTATTGTTCTTTTAGAAGAGCTGATGGACAAGTACGGCCTTGACGTGGTTCAGGCCTATATGGGCCATATTCAGAATAATGCCAGACATGCCGTACAGAATATGCTCAAAAAACTCTGCCAGGACAGAAACGCCGGGCAAGATCTTATCCTGCACGGAGAAGATTTCCTTGATGACGGCTCTGCCATCCGGCTGCGGCTCTCCATAAATGCCCGAACCGGGAAAACTGTTTTTGATTTCAGGGGATCAGCAGCACAACTTCCTGGGAACCTGAACTGTCCCCGGGCCGTGGTTCGTTCTGCCATTCTTTACTGCCTGCGCTCCCTTATCGGGGAGGATATTCCGCTCAATCAGGGCTGCCTGCAACCCATCACCCTGATCACCGATGACAACTCTTTACTGAACCCCGATGCGACAGCTGCGGTGGTGGGCGGAAATGTCCTCACCTCACAGCGTATCACCGATGTCATCCTCAAGGCCTTTTCTGCTGCTGCCGACTCCCAGGGATGCACCAATAATCTCAGTTTTGGAGACAGCAGTTTTGGCTATTATGAAACCATAGGCGGAGGCGCAGGAGCTGGCCCCTCCTGGCATGGCCAGTCAGGGGTTCATACCCATATGACCAATACCCGGATTACAGATCCTGAAGTTCTGGAGCGACGCTACCCGGTACTGTTAAAAGAGTTCTCCATACGAAAGGATTCGGGTGGGGAAGGGAAGTATCATGGTGGTGACGGGCTGATCAGGCAGATTGTGGCCCTGGCCCCTTTACAGGTCTCCATCCTTTCGGAACGGCGGATCTTCAGTCCAAACGGGATTATGGGCGGGAAAAATGGCAAGAGAGGCAGGAACAGTCTCATCTGTGGCGGAGTTTCAAATGAGATAGGAGGAAAAGCAAGTACTGCACTTGCCCCCGGCGATGCGATTCGTATCGAAACGCCGGGAGGTGGAGGCTACGGAAGCCTAAGCATTACAAGCTAGCCTAGACCGTATAGGTAGAGGAAGAGACATCACCGCCACTGTCAATCCAATCGGTATGGGAAAATTCTCCACGCGGTTTATCCACCCGTTCGTAGGTATGGGCACCAAAATAGTCCCGTTGGGCCTGGAGCAGGTTAGCGGGAAGTCTGTCACTGCGATAGCCATCATAATAGGCAATTCCCGATGAGATGGCAGGGGCCGGAATGCCAAGCTCAATTGCCTGAATTGCCACCCTGCGCCACCCCGCCTGTGCCGAATGGATTGCCTTACGAAAGAAATCATCAAGGAGCAGATTTTCCAGTTCCGGATTGGCATCAAAGGCCTCTTTGATATTGCCGAGGAAGGCACTGCGAATAATGCAGCCGCCACGCCACATAAGGGCAATACTGCCATACTGAAGATTCCAGCCATGCTCTTTTGCCGCCTCTCGCAACAGCATATAGCCCTGGGCATAGGAGATGATCTTTGCGGCATACAGGGCATCATGGACATCCTGAACGACTTCCCCACTATCCCCCTCAAAGGCTGGACTTGGCCCCTCAAGGATAGTTGCGGCCTTGACCCGTTCCGGTTTCATGGCAGAGAGGCAGCGGGCAAAGACTGCCTCGCTGATAAGCGTCAAGGGAATACCCAGATCCAGGGCACTGATTCCGGTCCACTTGCCAGTCCCCTTTTGGCCAGCCGTATCAAGGATTTTATCTATCAACGGGGCTCCATCGTCATCCTTAAAACCCAGGATATGGGAAGTGATCTCTATTAGGTATGAATCGAGTAGTCCTTTATTCCAACGGGTAAAGATCTCCTGTAGACTGTCGGCATTAAGTCCCAGCCCACGGTGCATAAAGTCATAGGCCTCACAGATGAGCTGCATATCACCATACTCGATACCGTTATGCACCATCTTCACATAGTGCCCAGCCCCGCGAGGGCCTACCCACTCGCAACAAGGAATATCGCCGTTGGGGCCCACTTTGGCTGCGATGGCTTGAAAGATGGGTTTCACATGTTCCCATGCGCCGATGCTTCCGCCTGGCATCATGCTGGGGCCTTTAAGGGCCCCCTCTTCGCCGCCCGAAACGCCAGTGCCACAGTAAAGCAGCCCTTGTTCTTCGACGTATTTGGTTCGTCGCTCGGTGTCGGCATAAAACGTATT
>CAYWMZ010000052.1:0-9295 GCA_964459485.1 uncultured Desulfocapsa sp.
TTTCTTCAAAGAATTCCAGTGATTCCAGATTAAAAAGATCACCTATATGCTGACTAAGAAAGGCCTCCCTGCCACGAGTGAGACAGAAGGTGGATTTAAGACCGGCACCGCAGGCCAGTACGGCGGGAAGTTCCTGCGTCAGGAGGGTGGCAGCCGGAACATAGCCCCGAGCCCGGCGTAGAATCTGAATCCTTTCTTGCTGTCCCTTTCTATTCTGTCCAAGCTCCCTTATACGAACCACGGAATCATCGACCCGGGTCAGAATTTCCCGGTTATTCAGTAAAAAGCAATCCGCAATCCCTGCCAACCCCTGCAAGGCCGCAGCATTTGCAATATAGAGCGGGGCTCCACTCCGGTTGCCACTGGTCATAACCAGGGTTCGGGGACAATCTGCCTCATGAAACAACACCTGATGTAAGGGGGTGTAGGGAAGCATGACCCCGATTTCATTGATACCTGGAGTCAAGCCCGAAGCCAGATCAGATTTTTTTTGTGACAACAACACAATGGGACGCACAGTCCCCTCTAAAATCGCAGTTTCAGCAGCACTGATATGACAAAACTGTTGTGCCTCTTCCAAGCAGGAGGCCATTACCGCCAACGGTTTTGATCGACGCCCCTTGCGCTGCCGCAACCTGGCCACCGCCGTATCTGATCGTGCATCGAGTACCAGATGAAACCCGCCAAGCCCCTTTATGGCCACAATCTTCCCCTGCTGCAATGCTCTCGCCACTTCAGCTAAGGGTGAGACTCCCTCAAGGCATTGCCCCCGGCCATCATGATAAGAAAGCTCCGGTCCACACAGAGCACAGGCATTGGGCTGGGCATGGAAACGCCGATCAGCCGGATCTTCATATTCGGCCTTGCAGCTGGGACAGAGCTGAAAGTCCTTCATGGACGTCCCCGGTCTGTCATAGGGAATAGTGGCCACAATACTAAAGCGAGGCCCACAGTTAGTGCAGTTGGTGAAGGGATACAGGTAGCGTCTGTTTTCAGGATCTGTGATATCGCAGAGGCAGTCATCACAGATCCCAATATCGGGTGGAATAAGGGCAGTGCTGTTTTCGCTGCCCACACTACCGAGGATAGTAAAATGGCTAAAACCTTTGGGAGCAGAACAGGAGACACGTTCAAAGGAGCGGACTTGTGCCAGGGGAGGCGGGGTCTGGCAAAGTTTGCTAATAAAGCCTTCGATGGATAAACAATCTCCTTCAGCCTCTATTACAACTCCCTGGCTGCTATTGGAAATCGTACCCTTCACACCAAACTCTTGGGCCAGACGATACACAAAGGGCCGGAAACCAACGCCCTGGACAGTGCCCAGGACCTTGACTTCCTCTCGACAAACAGGTGCAGTCATTAAGAATTAAACATTTTTTTGTTTAAATTTCTTGCCGTTGAACATTGAAGAGACAAGACCCTCAGGATTTTTCAGATCATTCCAAAGCACCATATAGATGTGCGCAAAGGCAAAGAGGATGAAATACCACATCAGGAGATGATGCACAAAACGCCCCTCCTGCTGACTGCCAAAGAGCGCATTGCCCAGGCCCTGCCAGAATCCGGATTCTGGATAGAGCATGTAAAAGCCCGCCACCAGTTGAAAAAGGGCGGCAATCATGGTCACGATATAGACCATACCGGCCAGCACGTTATGCCCCAGCCGATCATCGTGTTTTTCACTGATATAGCTGTAATAGCCAAGGGTGGTGAGGAGGCTCTTTATATTCCTGGGCGTTAGCGGCAAAATATCCCAGATTCGTTCCTGACGATTGCCAAAGAGGTAGAGGAAGATCCTCACCAGCACAGCAGCGGTAAACAGATAGCCCGCCACAAAGTGAAGGTAACGCATGGTGGCCATGGGAAAAGAGACACTCCCCTCCAGGGTGGTGTTAGTCCACGGGCTATTGACATAGAAGCCCGTCACCACCAGGACAACAATGGACAGCACCAGCGACCAGTGAAACAGGCGCAACAAGACGCCCCAGACATTTTTGATTTCATAGTTCATAGCAACCCTCTCGAAAACATAGAAGAAATCACACTCTTATAATGCCTTCACCTTTGACAGTTCCAGCCCCTTGCCATCCACTGTGTGCACGGCGCAGGCAATACAGGGGTCAAAGGAGTGTATGGTCCGCAGCAACTCAAGGGGCTTTTCGGCATCGGCCACGGGGTTTCCGACAAGAGATGCCTCGTAAGGGCCGGGAACACCATTAGAATCACGGGGCCCTGCATTCCAGGTAGAGGGGACCACACACTGGTAATTTTTAATCTTGCCATCCCGGATCACAATCCAGTGCGACAAGATTCCGCGGGGTGCTTCATGAAAACCATAACCCTGCTGTTCACCCTGAGGGAATTCCGGTTTATTAAAGATCTCAAGATCACCTTTGCCAATATTATCCACCAATAGATCCCAGTGTTTCAGGGCCAGATCCCCAAGCATGGAGGCACGAACAGCCCTGGCCACGTGACGGCCAAGGGTGGAATGAAGCACCTCCGGCCCCACAGTGACCCCGGCCACACTGGAGATCATCGACAGGGCATTGTTCACATTCTTAATAATGGGTTTATGCCCCTGGGCATAGCCAACCAGCATCTGTGCCAGTGGCCCCACCTGCATGGGCTGGCCCTGGAAGCGCGGCGCCTTGATCCATGAGTACTTCCCATCATCCTGGAATTCTGTATAATTTGGAACATCATCCTCTTCGTAGGGATGTTTCGACCAGTCGCCCTTGTACCAGGCGTGGGCGATGTTCTCCACCACGTTCTCTTCAAAATAGTCATCGTGGAAGGAGCTGATACTTTTTACACCACCTAGATCACCATTCATGATGGTACCACCGGGAAGATCAAATTTGGTGGCCTTGGTATCCAGCACCATATCCGGTACGGCCAGATAGTTGGTCACTCCGGCACCATAGGGAAGCCAATCTTTATACAGAGCACCCACCGCAACCACATCCGGCAGGTAGACCTGCTGAATAAAACCACGCACCTCCTGAATAAGCTGTTTGATCCAGTAGAGACGCTCCATGTTAAGGGCGGAATCACTGTCAGGATTCAGGGCCGTGGTCACTCCGCCAACGGAGAGATTCTGAATATGGGGGTTCTTTCCTGAAATTATCCCCAGAGCCTGGGTGGCTTTACGCTGATAATCCAGTGATTCTAGATAGTGGGAGACCGCCATCAGATTGGCCTCCGGCGGCAGTTTCATAGCAGGGTGCCCCCAATAACCATTGGCAAAGGGCCCAAGCTGACCACTGTCCACCAGGGCCTTAACCTTACCCTGAACAGCAGCAAAACGTTTGGCACTGTTGCCTGGCCACTCGGAAAGCGATGAGGCCAGTGCTGCTGTCTTTTTAGGATCGGCAGAAAGGGCCGAAACCACATCCACCCAATCCAGGGCCGAGAGCACATAAAAATGAACGATATGATCCTGCAAGGCGTGAAGGGCCATAACAATATTACGGATATACTGGGCATTTATGGGGATTTCCAGGTTGAGCGCATTTTCCACCGCCCGAACCGATGCCAGGGCATGCACCGTGGTGCAGACTCCACAGATACGCTGGGTAAAGAGCCAGGCATCACGGGGATCCCGTCCCTTCAGAATAGTCTCGATACCTCGCCACATCTGACCTGATGACCAAGCCTTGGTCACCTGACCACCATCCACTTCTGCATCTATCCGTAAATGACCCTCAATTCTGGTAATGGGGTCTATGCTTATTCGCTGAGCCATTGTCTCATCTCCTCACACTGTAAAATAACCTGGATGCCTTCTATTCCTTCTCTTTTCCCTTGAGCTTCGCCTTGCCGATCCCCACTGCGGCATGGATGGCAGCACCTGCTGCCGCCACTCCCAGGATCTTTTTGCCGACACTGTCGGCATCGGCTACAATTCCGGTGCCGGGAATGGCCACATTGGGCAATCTTTCATAAAATGGTGTCATGGAATCCCAGAAGTTGGGTTCCGTGCAGCCCACACAACCATGGCCCACAGACACTGGCCACACATCGACATCATTAAAACGGGCGGCTGGACAGTTAGAGAAGGTCTCCGGCCCTTTACAGCCCACCTTGTAGAGGCAGTAGCCATTTTTATGACCATGGTCTCCAAACTCTTCGGCAAAACGGCCCTCATCAAAGTGGGCCCGGCGTTCACAATGATCATGGATCCTGCGGCCATAGGCAAACAGGGGACGACCAAGATTATCGCAATTGGGCAGACGCTTAAAGGTCAGGTAGTGAAGTACGGTGCCCAGAAAGGTCACCGGATTGGGAGGACAGCCTGAAATATTGACTATGGGCACCCCGCTGAGAAGGTCACCCACCCCTTTAGCCCCCGTGGGATTTGGATCAGCTGCCTGAATGCCACCAAAGGAGGCGCAGGTACCAAGGGCTATGACGGCTGCGGCCTTTGGACCAACATCAGCTAAAATATCCATGGCAGTACGTCCGGCGATCTTACAGTAGTTGCCATTTTCTGCCGTGGGAATTGCCCCTTCCACCACCAGAACGAATTTACCAGCATTTTTGGCCACCGAATCATGGAGACTTTTTTCAGCCTGATGGCCGGAGGGTGCCATTATCGTTTCATGATAATCCAGGGAAATAATATCCAGAATCAGACGTCCAATATCAGGATGCGAACCACGCAACAGACTCTCGGTACATCCGGTACACTCCTGAAAGTGAAGCCAGATAACCGTGGGTCGCTGGGCGGATTCTGCTGCCTCCAGAAGTTTTGGAATCATGGCCTCAGACAGCCCAAGGGCCGCAGCAACAAGACTGCAACTCTTCAAAAAACCTCGCCGACTAATACCGGAGGAATTTATCTCCATATTCCCTGTCTGCTCTTCCATGGTACTCTCCTTTAGCATACCCCTGATTGTACGACCAAAAATAGTCAAACATGACAGAGCGTGCCGGATAGGGGCTTCTCCAGCAAATTCATAAGGATAAACAAATCACTATCATACCTCTACAGAGGCTACCTTACTGACCGTTAGGATGTCAAAGATTAAACCCCTGGTAACAGCAGTAGTTTCACAGTCAGTTATCAATTTGAGTTATACAAGCAGCTCGTTAAACAGAAAAACTCCCGCCACCATTAATTCTTTCTTTCTCAACTTCTTTTATGATACCATCCATATACACATGATATATTATTTTTGTATGGAGGAATAACATGAAGGGATCACTGGTAAAAAGTTTTCGTTTTCGGCTCATTGCCCCGGTGGCACTCGCCCTGCTGATTATGATAGTCGGTGCCATCACCTTCACGGTGATCATGCAGGCCAACAGCAGTAGCCAGCTCAATACCCAGGTGGGGGATTCTTTTACTGCCATAGACGGCACCATCGCTGATGATCTGAATAGTCTCTCCACCCTGCTTGGCAACAAGCTAAAACGTATGCAGGAGAAGACGGCCACTGCCCTGGAAGAATCCTCCAGTGAGACCCTGGAAAATGCCGCCAGCTCTGTGCAGCAAAACATGCGCACCATACGCCGCCAAAGCGGCAAAGACCTGGTACAACTGCTCGCCCTGGTGGGAACCAACGGCGTGTTGGCCAGAGACCTTGCCGCCCTGAACAGCTATGTCCGCAGTACCCACAGTAATCCTGACGTTGTCTTCCTTTTTTACCGGGATGCCAATCAGACCCCCCTCACCCGCTACCTCAACCGCAAAAACACCAAGCTCAAATCTCTCCTGAACAAGGGACGACCTGATATTGCAAAAATCATCAAAGCTGCCCAGGACGACCCGGATGTCCTCACCGTCAGTCACGATATCACCTCCGACGGTGATGTCATTGGCAGTGCCACCCTGGCCATAGATATGACCAAGGCACGGGGACATGCCATCGAGCTACGGAACAACTTTGATGATATGATTGATAACAACAGCGAACAGATCTATGCGATCATCGGCAAGGAGGCACGGGTCATACGGGATGAGCTTCAAGTGGTTATAACTCGGGTCAAGTCAGAGCTCAGCAACAGTGCCACCAGTACAGTCGCCGGAATTACCAGCCTCAATAATGACCTGAGCACCAAGACCAGAAACATGATTATCCTGGGCTCTATTATCGGCTTTTTTATTCTCCTCACCCTACTGCTCATAAACTCCAGCTCCATCCTCAAACTCCTTGGGGGAGAACCGGAAGATATGGTAAATCTTGCCAAACGTATTGCAAGCGGTGACCTCAGCGACACCAGCACCAGCACCGCCTCCCCCGCAAGCCTCCAGGCAGCACTGCACGATATGACCATTAAGCTCCACAGTCTGATCGGAAATATTGTGATCGAAGGCCGCAACCTTACCGCCACCTCCACCGAACTTGCCCTGGCAGCCGAGGATCTGACGGGGGGGGCTGAACAATCGGCCGCCAAAGCCGACACCGTTGCAGCCGCCACCGAAGAGATGAGCGCCAATATGGGAACAGTGACTGAGGCCAGTGAACAGGCCGCACAGAATGTCAATGTCATGGCTAATGCCATGGAGGAGATGTCCGCCGCTATACAGAAAATTGCCGAAAACACCGAACAGGCAAACAGTATTACCAACAAGGCGGTTGACTACGCCCGAAGCTCTTCCGAAAAGGTAAACCAACTGGGTACAGCGGCCCGTGAAATCAGTAAGGTCACCGAAGTAATAACGGAGATTTCCGAGCAGACCAACCTGCTGGCCCTGAATGCCACAATTGAAGCAGCACGGGCAGGAGAAGCCGGCAAGGGCTTTGCAGTGGTGGCCAACGAGATCAAAGAACTGGCCCGACAGACTGCCGATGCAACAGGGGAGATCAAAGGCAAAATCAGTTCCATTCAATCTTCAACCGACGAAACGGTGAGCGAAATCACCGAAATCTCCGCCGTTATTGACAGTGTCAATGAAATCGTCTCCACCATTGCCACAGCCGTTGAAGAGCAGGCCGTCACGGCCTCTGATATCTCCGGAAACGTCAACGACGCAGCAAACGGAATCAGTGAGGTCAACGAAAATGTATCCCAGGCATCCATGGTGGCTGGAGAAATTGCCCAGGATATCACTGACGTCAGTCAAGTCTCAAAGGAGGCTAGAGAAGGCAGCCTCCGCCTCCAGGAGAGCGCCGAGCGCCTCAGCAAGATTGCAGAGATCATCAACAGGGAGACCGGACATTTTAATATGGGTGATAAGACAAACAGTGCAAGCAGTGTCCAAGGCACCTCCAACACAGGTGTTCTGCTCAGATGGAGCAGCCATCTCTCAATGGGCCTTAGCTGTATAGATGAGCAGCATCAGGTGCTGGTGGACCTTATTAACGAGTTGCACCGGGCAATGAATAATGGTTCGGCCAAGACTGCCGTGGGCAGTGTGCTCAGTAAACTGGTGGACTACACCAAGACCCACTTCACATTTGAAGAAGACCTCTTCCGGAAACATGGCTATAAGGAGACGGCGGAACACACGAAAATCCACGCCAAGCTGGTGGCCCAGCTGGTGGATTTTCAGGAGCAGTTCAAGACGGGAAAATCGGATATATCCATAGAATTACTGGATTTCCTAAAAGACTGGCTGATTACTCATATAAAGAAAACTGACACAAGATACGTCCCCTTTTTAAAGAGTAAAGGACTGCGATAGCAGCTATTTCTTCAAGCCGAAGATACCTTTTTTCTTGGAAGAAAAAGCTGGATTATAGACCTTTCTCCGTCTGCCTCCTCCCTTGGAGGCAGATGCCCCTCTTCTCCCGGAAGCGTGTGGCTCGTGCTTCCTTGCAGTGAAGTGAAGTTCGGCAGGAGCACCACCCAGGGATTCCTGGTAGAGGGTACAGAATAGGGCACATGATTTGTAATAACTCTTCTTTTTGAGCCATTTGGGCCAGGCATTATTTTCGTAATACCCCAAAAACTGAGGGAGGTTGGAGAGCAGAGTCACCATCTCCTGGCGAATAGAACGACGCAGATTGAGTTGTTGCCCCAGGCCTATGTCCAGCTCCTCTCGCAAGATCTTTGAAAACCTGAAGGCGGCGGCCCCTTTCAGGTCTTGATGTACCAGGTCAAACTTGGCATTGGCCCAGGGGATCAGAACTAGGGCCAGCAGGAAATCATTATTCAAACCCCGCTTTCCTGACTCTTTAGCGAGCAGGGCGCTACGATCAATTACCTTTGCCAGGGCCTGTAACTGCTGACGGTAGGGGATATCATCAGCCTCTTCTTTTTTTGCAAGAGCACTTCTGTACAAACCAAAGATATCAAAAAACAGCTCCGAATCCAGGGCCAGTTCCAGCCACTCGGACAGTGCCCCACTATGGAGATCCTTAAAGAATTCGTCCCGTATTCGTGATGGCGGACAGAGGGTGAGTTTCTCGTGATGCTGACAGATGGCATCCCAACTGGGTTTAGCAATACCAAACCCCAGGCGCCCCGCATGGCGAATGGCCCGCAGCATACGCACCGGGTCCCGGGTTATACGCCGTTCCGGCTCTCCCACAAATTGGATTATGGATCTGTCCAGATCCTCAATCCCCCCAACATAATCAATGATACTATCCTTCTCGATCTCATAAAAGAGGCCATTGACGGTGAGGTCACGACGCTGGGCATCCTCCCCGAGGCTGCCATAGGTGTTGTTTGGAGCCAGCACCAGTTCTGGCCCATCAAGATCATGTTCACTCAGTGAACGCAGGGTGGAGACCTCAATCTCCTTCCCTCCAAAGAAGACCTGCACCAGACGAAAACGCCTGCCGATGGTACGACTGTTGCGGAAGAGTTTGCGGATCTGGCCGGGTCTGGCATCGGTTGAAATATCAAAGTCCTTGGGGGACTTTCCCAGGTAGAGATCCCGAACCCCGCCGCCAACCAGATAGCCAGCATAGCCATTATCCCGCAGGACACAAAGCACCTTCATGGCATCCTTATCTATCATATGATGCCGGATGGGGTGGTCATCACTCTCTATGATTCGAGGTTCGTCGCTGATGGTCATGGTCTGGGATATTCACTGCGCTAAAGGGTGGGATGGGAGTCGCTCTGTACGCCTCCATTTCAGAACAGGCTGATAATGACTTGCTTCCCGCTATTTGTCAAGGAACATACCACAAGAGATAGAGAGAGTACACCATCGCTGTCACTGCTTCTTTTTTCCTGGAAATATGTTATTTTCGTCCCCAAACAAGTTATTTTCAGCACAGCATCGGCATATGCTTGACTTTTCCTCCTATTTCTATTTTATTTTAATCTTTTTTGACAAAGACTTTTTGCGGAGGATTTCCAGTGAAGATAAAGGCCCTGAACGGTTTTAAAG
>CAYWMZ010000053.1:0-4264 GCA_964459485.1 uncultured Desulfocapsa sp.
CCACATCAATATCCGCCTCCATTGCCGGAAGCAGGGCCGCCACTTCATTTTCGGTATCAGAATCATCCTCTTCGCTGGCCATCTCCAGCAGAAGATCGGCTTCGTCCAGCTCGTTCCAACCCTTCTCCCAGCTTTTGATGACATCCTGGAGCTTACCCAGTTCCTTCTGCACCCGTTTAGCAGTGGCTGCATCGTCCCAGAATCCAGGCATCAGCGTCTGCTGTTCCAGATTCTCCAGATCATTTTTCAGTTTAGCGAGGTCAAAGATGCTCCTTCAAGGCCAGCATTCGACCTTTAAGATCCTGCAACTTCTGCTTAGAGATCGCAGCTCCTGTTTCCGTTGACATACTTGCTACTCCTTTTCGATATCTATTTTACTTTTAAATTGTATGTGGTTTTACTAATTAGGCAGACGGTAATACTCCATGCCACTTTCATCAACCTGTTTCCTTGCTCCTCCGAAAAACTGTTCGTTCAGCATTCCCCACAACCACTCTCCGGCCATTTCTGTTCCGAAGAATCAACAACAGCCATACGGTCACGACCAGCAGCAAACAGCCCGGAGCCAGAAGATACCCGCCTCGCACAAACAGGGTTTTCTCCTGCATGAGCGTCACCCTGGCAGTGACAGCAAAGGGCCGGAACAGGGGAGAAAGCTGGCTGACCCGCCCCAGAGGATCAATAAATGCCGAGAATCCGGTATTGGCCGAACGCACAATTGAACGCCTGGTTTCAACGGCCCGAAGCCGGGTCATGGCCAGAGTCTGGTAGGGGGCAATGGATTTGCCATACCAGGCATCATTGGTGATATTCACCAGGACATTTGCCCCCTCGTTCACCCAGGTTCTGGAAATATCGGGGAAGATGGATTCAAAACAGATCAGAACCCCAAGCTTCGCCTTGCCACTCACAGGCGGGTTGCGGATCTCACCACGACTGAAATCGCCCACGGCCTCCACCAGCGGTGCAAGAAAGGGCAAATATTTCTTCAAAGGCACATACTCGCCAAAGGGAACCAGATGGTTTTTGGACGTCCTGGCCACAATTTTTCCGCTGTCGTCAAAGAGGAGGGCTGAGTTATAATACCGGATATCCTTTATCCCGCCATCGCCCCGTTCATACCAGGGTGCCCCGCTGAGCAGCATCACCTTTTCCTGCCGCAACAGTGTTTCAACGGGGCCTAGCAGAGGGTTGCGAATGGGGAAAAACGGCAGGGCCGTTTCCGGCCACACCAACAGCTCAGGGCGCAGGGAGACACCCGGCTCCAGGAGTTTTTTACTCTCATCCACATAGCCCAACACCGTGCCAAGGGCACTCTCCGGCCGCCATTTCTGCTTCTGCTCCACATTCCCCTGAACCACCGCAACAGTAATTGACGGCTGCCCGGCAAGCCCCTCCTCAACCTGCTGCCAGCGCCAGACGGAGTACAAAAGCGTTGCGCTACACAGCAGGACAGGCCCCACGGCCAAACGCAATACGGTCTGCCGCTGCCATCCACAGAGAATGGCCAGAACAAAAAAGCTGTTAAAGAGCATCACGATATAACTTAAACCTGCATGTCCCCATATATCGGCTGACTGAAACAGTAATGGAACTCCAGCCACTCCATATCCAAGATCCATCCAAGGAAACCCGGTGAGTACCAGAGAACGCAGATACTCCAGCCCCACCCAGGCGGCAGGCAGAAGCCATAAAACGGCCTGAGGCGGCAGACGCCGCACAAAGAGCCGTGCCAGCATCACAAATCCCAGGAGATAAGCACTCATGTAGAGGCAGAGCAGCAGCAACGCCCCCACCGACAGCGGCAGGGGCAGGCCGCCATAGTAACTAACCACAAAGACGATCCAGTACAACTGCAGGACAAAGTGCCCCATTCCGGTGAGCAGCGTACAGATCAAGGCCTGTCGCCTCTCCGCCCGGCACACATACACCAGCAATGGCACACAGGCCACGGCCAACAGAGGCCAGCTCCAGCCGTTCAGCCCCAGGGCCAGCCACAGCAAAAGCACGGTACCACAAGCCACCAGCAGACTCCTGGTGTTTGGCAGCCAACTCATGGAGAATCTTCTCCTTCTACAGTCGGCACACGGGTCACTCGTAACAGGTAAATTTGCCGTTTGCTGGCAGAAAGCACAGTGAAGCGTAAGCCCTTAGCCTCCACCGTATCCCCCACCAGAGCCAGGCGACCCAAAAGAAAGATCACAAAACCGCCAATGGACTCATAACTTCCCGGGATCATCTCCACCCCGAAATATTCTTCTATAATCTCGATATCCGCCTGGGCCTTGACCTGAACGCTGTCTTCACCCAGAACCTGGAGCAGACTTCGATCCACATCATACTCATCATCAATCTCGCCTACGATCTCCTCTAAAATATCCTCAAGGGTCACCAGGCCCCGCACCGTACCGAACTCATCGGCCACCACCGCCATATGCACCTTCTGTTTCTGAAACTCGCGCAGAAGATCCACAATGGGTTTGTCTTCAGAAATAATCCACGGCGGATTGAGATAGTCGGCCAGGCTCTGATGCTCGGTATCCCGGGCATAGAGATACAGCAGATCCTTGGCGTGAACAATGCCCACGATATTATCACTATTTTTTAAATAGACAGGAATACGGGTAAAGCCCCGCTCTATCACCAGATCAACCAGGGCCGCCATCTCGGTTGAGACTTCAGCACTCACGATCTCGGTGGATGGGGTCATCACCTCTGCCACCAGGGTGTCGTGAAAATCGAAAATGGAATTGATCATCCGCTCTTCCAAAGCAGAGATCAGACCCTGTTCCTCCCCCTCTTCCAGAAGCTCCTGAATCTCCTGTTCCAGATCTTCCGTGGTCTCTGGGGGACGCCCAAAGGGAATCCAGGACACAAGCCATGCCCAGAAGCTTTTCTGGACGTTTAGCACCGGAGGCTGCTCTGTTTTTTCCTTGCTCATAATTGCTACTTACCTTTTTTCTTTTCTAAATGTGTTCCTGGGACTATAGTAGCACCATTCAATATTGTTGCCAGAAAAAGGTCACCACAGTAACGTGATTGACCATATAATTTTTGTACCATACGTATTTGAGGTGCAAACAACGTTTTTTAATGCACCTGTACCAGATAAGAGGATAAAATTGGACGGAAAGGTTCTTATTGCAAACAGGGGCGAAATCGCCATCCGCATCATGGAGGCCTGCCAAGATCTTGATCTCGACTATGTTGTGGTCTACACCGATATAGACGAGGATTCAGAGCATGTGCGCCGCAACATCACCAGCGGCCCCGATCAGAACGCCTGGCGTATCAACAGTTACACAGAGCCCAACGATCTCTTTGCCGTGGCCACCCACACCCGCTGCACGGCCATTCACCCAGGTTACGGATTTTTCTCGGAAGATTTCCGTTTTGCCAGACGTGCCGCCACCCGCGATCACGCCCTGATCTTTATCGGACCCAACTGGGAGGTAATCAAGAACCTCGGGGATAAGATCAACACCAAAAAGGTGGCCAATCAGCTCAACATCCCCACCATCCCCGGCACCGACAGCCCAATATACAATGAGATGGAGGCCGAAGAGATCGCCCAGCATCTCCTGGAAAGCCAAAAACTGCAAAATATTGAACATCCCTCTATTCTTATTAAGGCAGCGGCAGGCGGTGGCGGCATGGGAATTGAAGAAGTCACCGAGATTGCCGAATTTCGCCGGATTTATCGCCAGGTACAGAGCTATGCCAAACGGCAGTTTGGCGATGGCGGGGTTCTCATCGAACAGTGTCTCACCGACTATAACCACCTGGAAGTGCAGCTCCTCTGCTCCCGCCATGGGGAACGTATTCATTTCAGTTCCCGAAACTGTACCATCCAATCCACCGGACGCCAGAAACGGGTGGAGGCCGCTCCCGGTTTTCACGCCTCCTGTTTTAACTATGACTTTGATGAGAAAAAGGTTCTGGATCAGATTGTTGAGTACTCCCTGAAACTTGCAGCCCATGTACGTTACGACAATGTGGGAACCTGGGAGTGGATCGTATCCCGTTCCGGACAGCCCTATCTCCTTGAGGTTAACACCCGGATTCAGGTGGAAAATGACGTCTCGGCCCGTATCAGCTACCTCGACGGAAAACACCCCAACCTGATCCGGGAACAGATTCGTCTGGCATTGGGTGAAGAAATTGGCTACAAGCAGAATCGAGTGGAATTCAAGGGAGCCTCCATTGAATTGCGCATCGTGGCCGAAGATACCAGACGCGGCTTTGCCCCCTGGATCGGCACCAT
>CAYWMZ010000053.1:4364-9235 GCA_964459485.1 uncultured Desulfocapsa sp.
TAACTTGTTGCCAAACATTTCCTTCGGCTACGCATAGCGGATACCACATATGAACGAACTACTTAAAGCCCTTCAGAAGATCGAAGAGCGCATAAATTACCTGATACAGATCAAGGACTTCAGCAACTGGGGCAACCTCTTCGGATTTCAGGAGACCTGTACCGCACTGAAGCAGAATCCTTACGAATACCACAAAGATCAGTTCGCACTCGAGATCCGTAAACTGGACGAATCCATCGCCTTCCTTGAAGAACGGGCCGAGGAACAGCTCACCCCCATGGAACGGGTACGCATCGTGCGTACCATCGAACGCTTCAGCCTCAAGGATATCCTGGAGAATGTCTACGAAGACTACACTGAGCTTGGCGGCCAGGATGAGGCCAATATCGATCCAGCCATGGTTTGCGCTAAGGCTACCATTGTACGGCGAATCAAGGGCAAGCCCTACACCGCAACGGTTATGGTCATTGGCCAGGAAACCGGACATGGTGAGGAATTTCGCAACGGTGGCTCCTGTAAACCTGAGGGCAATGAAAAGGCCCTGCGCTATATGAAGGTCGCAGAAACCGAGGGCATTCCCATCCACTTCTACGTCTTCACTCCCGGCTCCTTCCCCATCGAAGAGTACCCGGGAGCTGCCCAGCAGATCGCCCGCAATATCTACGCCATGACCAAACTGCGGGTTCCTTCCGTATCACTTATTTCAGAAGGTGGTTCGGGGGGAGCCGAGGCCATTGGACTCTCCGATTTCCGTCTCATGTGTTCCCACGGCTACTATTCTGTTATCTCACCAGAGGGGGCAGCCGCCATTGAGGGCCGAATCAAGGAAGGGCAAAAGGTTCCCAAAGAACTGGTGGAAGTGTGTGCCGAACGCCTGAAGCTCACCGCCAGAGACAACCGTGCCATGGGTACCATCGACGCCATCGTCAAAGAACCGCCATTAGGGGCACGACATGATGACTTTGCCTTCTTTGCCCAGATCAGATCCGAGATCACCCGGGCCACAGACAAGGTGGTGCTCAGTGCCAAGAGCTTTAAAGTATTTCGTAACTGGGAAAACAAGCGCCGTAAGAAGAAGACCGAGCGCAAGGATCTGGCCGTGGATATTCCATGGGAGTTGACCGATGATGAGCAGCGAAGACTGCTGGTTCTGCGCTCAAAAAAGTATCGTGAAATGGGGATGATTGGCTTTGGTGGCCATCCGGCCCCCACCGAGACCTTCTTTAAACAGTTCCAGGAGAAGAGTGAAAAGATCTACTACAACTTGCGCTATGACGTGGTGAAAAACTCCCACAGGCAGCTCAACAAGGTAGTTCGGGAGATGTCTGGTGAAGGCTCGGTTGTGCTTAAAAAGCTCTCCACCCCTCTTAATATGGTGAAAAACTTCTTCGCCAAAGAGGGGGACGACCAGGGCCCGCCCCTGCGTATCACCCATAACATTACGGTTCCCACCCCACAACCCGTTGTAGATCCGCTGGAGCTCACCGATCGCTACACCAGCCCCAGGGCCAACGAAGACCGGACAGTGACCTGCCCCAACAGCCATACCCATGGCTGCAAGGATCTGTGGATTCCTGACCTCTACGGCGAATTCGCCGGAGTCTGTGAAAACTGTGGCCACCACTTTCCCCTGGAATACAAGTGGTATCTGCATAATATCTTCGATCCGGATTCCATCTTTTTCTTTGCACCGGACATCACCTCGGGTAACCCCCTTGGTTATACCGGCTTTGATGCACGCCTTGCAGACTCTAAAAAGAAGACCGGGCGCAACTCCGGCAATATGGTGTTCAGTGCCAAGGTTATGGATCGTGGTCTCCATGCTCTATCAGGATTTTCGCAGTGGC
The DNA here is from genome assembly GCA_964459485.1 of uncultured Desulfocapsa sp. Lineage (GTDB taxonomy): Bacteria > Desulfobacterota > Desulfobulbia > Desulfobulbales > Desulfocapsaceae > Desulfocapsa. Next base: position 6,212 of record CAYWMZ010000053.1, read on the forward strand.
ACCGTTGGGTCAGCAGAAGGTGAAAAATTCGTTCAGGCCTGCGAGCTTGCCACCAGAAAGAAACGGCCCCTGCTCTCCTACGTCCACACCACGGGCGGGATCAGGATCCAGGAAGGGACATTAGGGGTCACTCAGATGCCCAAGTGCACCATGGCCGTGCGGGAGTATATCGATGCCGGTGGACTCTATATTGTGGTCTACGACAACAACTCCTATGCCGGGCCCGTTGCCAGTTTTCTGGGCTGCTCCCCGTATCAGTTTGCTATCCGCTCCAGCCGGGTGGGATTTGCAGGTATCCGAGTCATCCGGGAGACTACCGGAACCGATATCCCGCCCGATTATCATTCCGCAAGAAATGCCTTAAAACGAGGCCATATCCAGGGAATCTGGGACAGGCGAGACTTCCGCCGCAACCTCCACAAATCCCTTATGACCATGGGCAGCCACAACCTCTACTATCGTTAATTTTTGGCGTCTGATCCATCCTCATCGACTGAATATTTCTGTTTATTCAGTCGATGGGCCTGTTTTCCTTCCTGATTTTCTTCTACATTTTTTTTAAGGCTCCCCTAAACTTCCATTCCTGCCCTGCCGATACAGTAGCATAAGGAGTACACCTGTTCTCAACGGATTGAGGAGGCTCAGTATGACTATTTGGCAATTTTCCATACAAGACAAGGACGTCAACTACGGAAAGAAAAAGCGAAAACTCTTGACCCAAAAGGGCTGTAACGAACCCTTTAAGGATCGATTTTGGTGCCCCAAAAAAGGCTGGTTTATGAAAGAGACCTGCCCCTTTATAAATAAACGTGAGTGTGAAAACTTCACCAATATGAGTGGCGAGAAACTGGCCCGGATGTAGAAAAACGCAAGATCAACGCTGTTCTATTAAGGAATTTCATTCAAGGACACTGCTGTACTTGACGGATGTCACTGCGTATGCTATTAGTTGCCCAGTCATTTCTTTGCATTCAGAAAAGAATGGGCTGTTAGCTCAATTGGTAGAGCATCTGACTCTTAATCAGCAGGTCCGGGGTTCGACTCCCCGACAGCCCACCATAGATAGAAAAAAGGTTTCAGCCATATCCGGTTGAGACCTTTTTTTTTGCCCCCCCCCTCAAAAGGGTACCGCCATGAACAAAGCCACGAAATACGAGACAATACACGCCCATCTCCATCAGCAATGTAACGCGCGAGGGTGGACACTCAAGGACTTTTCCGACCCGAAAAATGAGGGTGTCCCCAGCTGTGTCATTAGCACCACGCAGGACTGCCACTACTACATTGAGATAAGAGAGCCGGGAAAAAAGGCAACTCCTCTCCAGAAATATGAGCTACGGGGGGTCTATGTTTTTGTTGTGAACTCTAAGAAAAATGCCAACATCTTTCTCGACAGCATTCAGAGACTCACGGCTGCCCAATAGAACATAAGGGGCAAAGAATGCAGAGCTGTGTGGGCTCCTACAGCAGAAGAAAAACTATCCATCTAATCTCAAATGTCTATTTATGCCATTGCAGTTGACAAAAAACAGTCAAAATGGGAAAAAGAAAGGAATAGAAACAAAAAACAGCTGTAAATTCAGTTGAGGTGAAACACACCATCTGAAAAAGATTTTGCACAAGGTGTCTCCTGGCAGGACAGGCCCTTGCCAACGCCTCCCCCAAAGAAACGGAGAGAAGATGTTTGAGGAAAAACGGAAGTTCAAACGTATTGCCAGCAATGTCCACATAGGATTCAGTAAACAGCAGGTCGATAAAGAGACAGAGGAATACTTTCAGGGAGTTGCAGAGGATTGCGGCCTGAGTGGCATGTTTCTGGCCACCGACCACCTGATGCCCAAGGGCAGTATCGTTACCCTGAACTTTCAGTTTCGTGACAATGATGGAGAAAAGGTAACCATCCAGGCCCAGGCCGTGGTGCGCTGGGCTCAGCGTTTTCGTAAACCCAGAGGAATGGGACTGGAATTTTTTGAATTTAACGGGCTGGGAGAGCGAAACTTCGAGCAGTGCCTGGAGCAACTGCTCCAGTAGGAGAGCCGCTTCCTCATTTAAAGAAACCTATTCCACACGAATGGTCATAAGCGTCCCGTCTTTGGGACTTTTACAGCGTATAATGGCCGTGGCCCCTCTACCCGAAATGGGATTCGCATACTGAAGTACCAGGCGTTTTTCACCGGGTGCTGGCTGTTTAAAGAACCATTTCGCCTCATTTTTGTCGGCAGCAAACTTGGTATAGGCTGGTTGTGCGCTCTTCAGTTCTGCCCCCTGCGGAAGACGCTGCATAACGATAACAGAACTTGGGGCGGGATCTTCAATGGTGATTACCAGGACCGTCCTGGTTCCACTGTTCTCCAGGTATCTGGCCCGAATCCCTTCAGCATCTGCATTCGTGGCCCAAGACAGCGCCACACTCAGAAACAACACTACGCAGATCCAGAGGCTGGTCATCATACTCTTCTTCATTTATAAAACTCCTGCTCTCCCATACCCTTAAGGGAGAATCGTAAACAGTTGCTGACTGGGATCCCAGCGATAACCGGAGCCCATCCAGATGGCCTCCACCTCTTCCACATCAACACCAAGTCCGGCAACCCGGCCATAATCGTCATACACTGCCAGCAACTCTTCATCATCAATGACTCCGTTTTTATCACTGTCGGCCCAGTGAAATGCGAGCAGCTGAAGACTTTTGCGTCCCTCCACCACAACCTCCTGACGTCTGGCCTGCCGCACCAGCAGAGAGCCGCTGAAGGTCAGTGGAGTTGCCTTGTCTACCGAAGTGCAGGAGGCAATATAGGCAAAGGTACTGCTCCCCGGCCCATTTTTATCGATCCACTTCAACAGGCCGTCTTCCATAACGGTGGCTGGGGGCACTGTCTTTACAACCCTGCATCCAGAAGCGATCTGTTCGGTGAGTAAAAAGGATGATTTTCTATCTGCGGCAAAGACTACCTCCACCACAACCGGGAAGGGCTGCCCTGAAACGCTGTGGGCTGGCATATTTCGTCTGCCTGAGAGCTGGGT
>CAYWMZ010000054.1:0-9142 GCA_964459485.1 uncultured Desulfocapsa sp.
TGATGGTGGCCAGCATATTGGAAAAACCCTGGATGATCTCCGGTACGACACAGGTCTCAACTCCTCCAGCCAGCACAAAGTCACAATCTCCGTCCCGTATCATGCGGGCCCCGATAGCAATGGCATGATTGGCTGAGGCACAGGCACCCTGGGGGGAGAAGATAGGGCCGGTGAAATCCAGGAGCATACCCGCCTTGCCCGCAGGCAGGTTGGCACACACATTGGGCAGCAGATAGGGACTCACCTTAAGGGGGCCGCGCTTCACATAGTTATCCATGGCGACCCGGTAGGCATCGGTACCGTTTAAGGCAGAGCCGATAAGACAGGCCGTTCTGGGGCCACTCTTGTTGTCTATTGTCAGGCCGCCGTGGGCCAGGGCCTGGCGGCACATCTCCATGGTGAGAAAGACGTAGGAGGCGTTCCAGATGGAGGCCTCTTTTGGGGTCACATAAGGGAGTTGGGCAGGATCCCAGCCTGGTATCTCGCCCACTACATTGGAGCGGCTCGTGGTTTCACAACGACTCACTCTGCGAAATCCTGCCACGCCTTGTTGTGCTGCACTCCAGGTGGACTTAAAATCCTTTCCCAGTGCTGTAGCAGCTGCGTATCCGGCCACAAAGACCCGTCTGTTCAGTGGGGCTTTCATGGATTATTGTGTGTTGGCTAGGTTCATGTGAATAGCAGCACGGCGTGGCGCAGCATCTAGATGATTTGTGGCAGATTAGTGCTCGTTGTAACAGGAGCATTCCAGCTTTTCAACTGTTTTTACCCAGGAGTTGTTTTATTAAGCAATGCTGTGACAACTCCTGCAATCTAAAAACCTTTAACCAGGTAAAATGTCATCCCCCCCCTTCTTTCTCCTTAGGAGCATTTCCTTGCTATTACTATTGAAATTCAATAGTCTTTTGATAATCACCGTAATTGCCTTCTCCGTTAATCCTATTTTGAGATATATTCCATGTGGCAGGCCCTATTGGTAGCATTCTGTCTTTTCCTTTTTGCTCCAGCGTACGCTGCTGATCAACAACTATTATCGCCTGAAGAAGTCGCCTGGTTGCAACAACACAAACCCCCTATCAGGGTTCATAATGAAAGCGACTGGCCTCCCTTTAATTTTTATGAAGACAATACGCCCAAAGGCTATTCCATAGATTATATGAACTTGGTTGCTAAAAAACTCGGCATAGAAATCGAATACATAAGCGGACCTAGCTGGAGCGAATTTCTTGAAATGATGAAAAACGGTTCTCTGGATGTGATGATCAATATTGCCAGCACTAAGGAGAGACGAAGCTATCTTGGGTTCACCGAGCCCTATTTTATCACTAAAGCAGCCCTCTTTGTACTGAATTCAGACAATACGATCTCCGATTTAGATGATCTGGCAGGAAAGAAAATCGGATTCACAAAAGGTTTTTTCTTTGGTGAGTTTATTCGTGAATCGTATCCAGAAATTGAGATCGTTACATTTGATTCAACAATTGAATCACTTCTTGCTATCGATAAGGGGTTGGTTGATGCCGCCATTGAAGTGCCGGTTGTTGGTCGAAGACTTTTACGAGAGGCAAAACTCAACAGTGTAAAGCAGGGCGGTGTTGTAACTGATCCACGATTTATCACAACCTTTTACATCGCCACCCGTAAAGATAATCCAATTCTCAGCAGCATTATTCAGAAGGGTATGGATGCAATCTCCTCTAAGGAAGAGCTGCTAATACGGAGGAAGTGGAGAATTTATGAAAGAAATACACCGCTGATTTCGCAAGATGAAGAGGCCTACTTATCCAAACTGAATGCGCTGAATGTGTGTGTCAATCCAGATCGTCTTCCCCTGGAAGCTGTCAATATCGATGGGACGCTGACTGGAATATCATCAGAATTTGTTGAACTTCTCGGTGAGCGAATAGACATTCCGTTTAATATCGTGCCGACAAAAAATTGGGATGAAACATTAAAACTGGCAAAAAAGGGAGAATGTGATCTGTTGCCCATGATCACAAAAACCAAAGAAAGACAGAAATACCTCAGCTTTTCAGCCCCATGGCTTACCACTCCTCTTGTCATAGCTACCCGTCAGGATCAGATTTATATCTCAAATATTGAACAGGTTACTACTCAAAAGTTTGGGGTTGTAAGAGGATTGGCAAGCTATGAAATCCTGAGTGCGGCCCATCCGGATCTTACACTGGTCAAAGTTGAAAGTATTCGGGATGGCTTGGAAAAAGTAGAAGATGGCACACTGTTTGGGCTTATTGGCACCATCCCCGCTATCAGCCGGGCAATCCAGGCTGACAGTATCACCAAAGTGAAAATATCAGGAGATGTGGGGCTGAGTCTAGACTTTGCGGTCGGTGTCCCAAAAGAGAAAAAACAGCTTTTGGAAATAGTGGGAAAATCCCTTGAGACAATTGATAATGTCCTTATCACCAATATTTATAATCGCTGGCTTTCAGTCGCATATATAGATCGATTTGATTATACCCGGTTCTGGCAGGTGATTGCAGGATTCCTTATCATCACATGCTACCTCTTGTATCGATATCGACGTGGAGTACAGATAACGGCGGAGTTGAGACAAGCCCATTCCGAAGTCGAGTCGATTAACCTGAAGTTAACTGAACAGGCCCGTACCGATACTCTGACCCAGATAGCAAATCGCTTGAAGATAGACGAAGAGCTGTATCTGGAACTCACCCGATTTAAACGTACCCGTGAATCGTTTTCCGTTATCCTGCTTGATATAGATAACTTCAAAACAGTGAACGACAACTATGGGCACCCTGTTGGGGATCAGGTCTTAAGATCCATAGCTGATATTCTTAAACAAAATACACGGCCGTATGATCTCGCTGGACGCTGGGGAGGGGAGGAGTTTCTTGTTATCTGTCCGGCAACCAGGCATGAGGGTGTTTTGAGCCTGGCTGAATATATAAGGCTCGCCATAATAAACAGTATCAACGGAAAACTGCCAGCCCAAACTGCAAGTTTTGGTGTTGCTACTGTGCAGGATAGTGATTCTGTAAATGACCTGATTCGTCGTGCTGATGAGGCATTGTATCGGGCCAAGGAAGACGGGCGTAACCGGGTTGAATCGTAAGCTCTATCGGTAAAGAGCTGCACGTCTGTTTTACCCGGGAGGTTGGTGTATTGTGTTGGCAGCCTGGGCTGGGGTTAAGGAAAGGTCAAGAGGTTGCGAGCAATCGACCTTTCCCGGGTGAATTTTCAAGAAGGGTGCACATACAGTGCGTCCAGGTTGCTGAAGAGTTTCTTGCGTTCGATTTCAAACTCATCAAATTTCTGTTTGGTTTTTACTGTATCGTTTTGATTTTGACAGACAACAGCCTCGCGAACCTTCTGATGTACCGCCTTATGGTGTTTGCCAAGTTCATCAAAGATAGGTGCATTGCGTAATGCTTCCGGCGCATTGTCATACCACCTGCCAAAGTCGCACTGGTGGTGATCCACAACTTCATCTTCATTCATCTGCTGGTAGCCTGCAATAACAGAACTGAGCTTCATCTTCCATTGGAAATGGGCGGCCTTGACCTCTCCAATCTGAAACTGTTCATCCTGAAATCGAAAACTGGCAACCTGTTTATCCAGGGCATTAGCGTTGTCCTGAAGTTCCATGGCAAGCTCATAAATGTCAGTGGAGTGGGCAGCGACGCTGTGGGCCTCCTCCTTTATTTCCGCCGTATCCCTGGCCACACCGCTATTTACTGTGGATGCCTGGACAATATTTTCATTGACCCCCTGGATACCTACAGAGGCCTGGCTGACATTGTCTGAAATTTCACGGCTGGCAGCTGCCTGCTCCTGTACCGCAGTGGCCATAGTGAGGACAATTTCATTGGTCTGCTTGATAGTGTCTGTAATGACGTTGATCACGTTAACCGTCTCTTCACTTGAATTCTGTACCCCTTCAATTCGTTCTTTGATCTCCTGGGTGGCCTCTGTTGTCTGTTTTGCAAGATCCTTGATTTCGTTGGCCACAACAGCAAAACCTTTGCCTGCCTCCCCTGCTCGTGCTGCTTCAATGGTTGCATTTAAGGCCAGGAGGTTGGTTTGTGCTGCTATATCATTTATGGCCTCCGTTACCTTGCTGATCTCCTGGGCTGCAGTACCAAGTGTGCGGACAGAGTCTTCTGCCCTGCTTGCCTCCGTAACGGCCTCTTCAGTGATACGGATGGCTTCCTCGGAGTTACTGGCAATCTCGGAGATGGTAGCGCTCATCTCTTCTGCACCTGCGGCAACCTGGCTCACATTAATGCTGGTTGCTTCAGAGGCCGCTGCGATGGCAGCCATATTACCGTTCATGGCCTCTGCCGCCTCCGCTGAGTTGGTGGCGTTACCCGCCATCTGTTCTGCGGTGGAGGACATCTCTCCCACCAGGGAGTGAAGTATCTTGGTTGAGGCACCAGTGGTGGAGGCGGAGGCACGCATCTGGTTAAGGTTGAGTTCGAACCGACTGGCAAGTGTGTTGGCAGTATCTGCCAGTTGCCCGATTTCATCACTGCTCCTGATATCCGAGCGTGCGGTCATGTCACCTTCTTTCAGTTTGTCCATTACTCCAATAACTCTTCCTATGGAGGTTGTGATATAATGGACTACAAAACCGGCAATGACGGCAAATCCTACGCCGAGACAGACCAGGATGGTCTGGGTGATCAGCAGGGAGCTGATTCGGCCCTCAGACTGCTTCTGCATCAGTCCTACAGCCTTGTCCATCTCCAGGAGTAGTTCAATGTCTGTCGTGCTAATAACTTGAAGATCGGCAGTTGAACTGTTACCAGAGAGAATGTTGTCCACAGCTGGAACAAATTGCTTCCACAGGGCGTCAACCTTGTTGAGTTGGCTGAGGGCCGGTTCACGGGCAGCAGGAAGTGTGCGATACTCTGTTTTTTGCAGGTCAAGTGAAAGTGGCGCTTTTCCGGAATATTTGAGGGCGTTAAGGGTCATGTCGAAAACCTTCATGGTGGAACGCACTGTATCAGCAGCACTGTTGGTGCTGGAGCCCTTATCTTTGGATACTTCAATGAACTGGTGGAGTTCCTTGGTGATCTTCTGGCTGAGCATACGCTGACGTCCAGCAAGGTTGATAATCAGTCTGTCATCCTTCTGCCTATCGGTGGCGTAGAGAGTTGCTAGAAACATGGCAATGATAAGCAGGGTGAAGGTCAGGCCGATACCGGTTAATTTAAATTTAATGCTCATTGTTTCGTCCTTTGAGGAATGATTAAGGTGAAATCTGTTTGTTTATTGAATTTTTAGTATAGAGAAAGAATATCATCTTTTATCACACGATTCAAATATGATTCCCTTTTTTTAGGAATCGGAGCCAACAAAGTTGCTTCGGTACCAATACTCCACATTGGTGATCAGCTACAACAGTCCAATCTGGGGCGTAAGTAGGGTTTCTTCAGTAGCGCTTTTTTCTGGGAACTGACTTGTGTTGAGGTTGCCTGCGGGCTACTCCTTACTCTTGTATGGTTCTTGGGAAATTCTCTGAAGATGGTCATTCTGTTGAAATCTTATGCGTTTGGAGTGGTGAAAGACAATACTTTTTCTTGAGAAGAGACCGGGTTTTATTGTTCTGCCCAGCTGAGCACGGAGATCTCTTGAAATTCACCTGCTTCAAAGGCCCCACAGATAACAAGATCGTCACAATGAATCCAGGCATGGGCCTTGAAAGTGTCATTGTCCGTTCCCTCTTTCATTACGCCAAGATGAAGACTACCGGAGATCTTGTGCTTCTTGAGCATGCGTTGGGCGCAGAGGGCCTGTACCAGGCAGGTGCTCTCCCAGGGGGTGTGATTGGCAGCTCTTCTGATGGCTGTCTGGATAAGGTGTGCTGTGTCCCTTTGCTGCGGGGACAGAAGTGGGGTAGAAGGGGCATCGGACTCTTGTCGGGGTCTTAGGGAACGGGTCAGCCAGGCGAAGGAGAGGCAGGTGATGGCGATACGGAAGATTCCAAGTTTGCAGTAGGCCTCAATAAAGAGATACCGTTCACCAGGAGCGAGTTTGAAAAATGACTGGATAGGGGATGCTGGCATGTGAGTGATGATGGGCCATAGGTGGAGGGAAGAAAAGACGAATCTCGCAGATCTCAGCCAAGGTTACGAAAGATAGCACAGCTATTACATCCTCCAAAGCCAAAGGAGTTTTTCAGGACAAACTCCTGCTCAATGGTACGTTTTTTATGGGGGACACAATCAATATCAATTTCAGGATCGGCTTGGTAATTAATGGTGGGAGGCAGGAGTCCGTCTCGCATTCCCAGAAAACTGAAGATAGACTCGATAACACTTGAGGCCCCCATGGGGTGACCGATGAGGGACTTATTGGCGCTCACCGGGGGCAGCCTGCTGCCAAAGAGATCGCTCAGGGCCTCATATTCAACTCTGTCTCCAACCTGGGTGGAGGCTGCGTGAGCATTTACGGCTGCAATATCTGCGGTTCCGATTCCGGCATCTTGTACGGCATCTTCCATACAACGCTTGACCGTTGCAAAGTGGGGGGCCACAAAATGGTGCGCATCTGAGGTCATGCCCCAACCGGCAAGTTCTATGGATGCGGACAGCCCGTGATCACGCACAAACTGCGGGGTGGCAAGGATTACAGCACCTGCCCCCTCCGAGATCACAAAACCGCGGCGGTTAACGGAGAAGGGACGGCTGGCCAGTTGCGGGGCCTCGTCTTCCATGCCCTCTTTGGGGATGTAGACCCCGTTCATGGTGTAGAATCCGGCCACAATGGGTTCCACCAGGGCAAAGTCAACAGCCCCACAGATGGCCACATCGGCCCGGCCCTGGGCCAGAAACATGGCCCCTATAATCATGGAGCTAAGCCCCGTGGCACAGGCGGTGACAGGCGTGACGATTGGCCCCTGGGCACCGGTCTGAATGGCGATTTTACCGCCTATCATATTGATGCACGAGTTGGGGTTGGCGTAGGGGGGCGGTAGCTTGGCATCCTGTTGCAGCCGTCTGTCGGCCTTCAGTACGGCGTCGAGGCCGCCGATGGCGGAGCTGTAGGTAACGGCCACCCGTGGTGCCAGCTCTTTTGTGATTTCAAGGCCTGCACCTGCAAGGGCCCGGGCAACGGTGAGCATCCCGTATTTAAAGACGGGGGAACTCCAGGAGGCCCGATGTCTGGCACTGAGAAAGGGGTAGTCGAGATGGTCGATATCCGGGGCTTGTCCCGCAATGCGAACTGGGAACTCCGGATCTAAAGGGAAACGGGACAGGGGGCCTATGCCGCTGGTTCCGGTGAGCGCATCCTGCCACTGCAGTTCAAGGTCACTGCCAAGGGCCGAGATAGCATCGTAGCCGATGATGAGCGGATTATTGGTTCCCATAAGCGAATTAAAAACTACCAGGGGATAAACTGGTAGAGTTTGGCAAACATTTCGTAAACTTCGATCCAGTTTTGGAGATCCTTGGTGGTCTTGATATGGGCCCGTTTGTTGACCATCACCCAGCTCATATGTGCCGCTCCGTCTTTACAGGTGGAGCAGTCCCTGGTCTCCGAGGTGCAGCAGCGGTGTACGGTTTTTAGATCAGAGGCCCAGCGGGTGAAGTTGGTGAGTCGCTTGGGCTGGGGATCACGGGTGTCACGCTGAATGGTTACCGATGGACACTCATTCCAGCCAAAGGACCGTCCCAGCATGATGCCGGTGGTGATCACCTCATGATAATACTTGGAAGAGATCACGGTTCCGGGATAGCTGGCAAGCATTGCATCCATCTCCTGGCGAATGGCCACGAGTTCTTCCGGTTTCCAGGAAAAGCCGTTCACATCCTCGTCGTTGGAGAGGAGTTGCATGTGTACCTTCAGGCCCACGCCTTCAATCTTCTTGATGATCTTTTCTGTCTTGCCCAGCTGTTTAGGAGTAATGGTGTAGAGATAGTAAGCATGGGGGTCGCCCTCATAGTTGGCGCTGGTTATCTTAAAGGTGTCCTGGCCCCGGAGGATGGTTTCATCTTCGGCATCCCCCCACAGGGAGAGGCCCACCATCATATCGGGGAACCTGTCCCGTGGCACTTTTATCAAACCGTTGGTGGCACAGAAGGTGGGCAGCCGCTTGTAGAAGGCTTCGATCCGGTCCATGCACAGGGTGGGTTCGCCGCCGATCAGGATAGCAAGATTCACACCCCGATCCATCTCTTTTTTTACAAAGGAGTGCCACTTCTCCACATCCTTTTCTTCTTTGGCCCGTTCGTGCTCCCCTGAAGAGAAGAAAAAACAGCCCTTACAGCGCAGATTGCAGCGATCCGTGACATCGTAGATGGAGCTGCGGATATTGAGTCTGGATATCTTTTTGTAGCGGGCATACCAGTCGTCGTCGAGGAGGGAACTTACGGTTTTCATAATCTATTCTGGGTCATGTTTTGTATTATTTATCTGATACGGGAGGCTCTATCATCTTGGTGCAGAGATTCGTGCCCTTTTGATAACCCTTGACCCACACCGCAAGGTAGGTGTCCACATAGTCAAGCCATGCAGCAAAGTGGAGTGGATGCTCGGCATGGCGGTACATTCTGGCAGTAACTATGGCACTGCCTGCGGCGTAGTGGCGGCAGTCGTCACAGTCGGTGTCCGGGACGCAACAGGCGGCGTCCCTGTCCCATTTAAGATCGGTACGGTACTGGCGGAAAGATCTGCCAAGACCAATATCTGTGGAGGGGTTCATGCGTGGATAGGAGCAGGAAAAGAGTTCATGCAGACCCCGCTCATGGGTATGGGTTACAATGTTGTAGGGAGAAAAAACTACAGTGTCTGGATAATCGGCCAGCAGCTCTGTCATCATCTTTCGGGTACGGGCCAGGGTTTCTTTGGTGTGACGCAGGGGGCCGTTGTAGCCCACAGGGGCTGAGAACATATTAAAGGTGATCTGCTGTTTTCCCGCAGCCAGGATCTCGGTGACCTCCCGGGCCTCATCGATATTGACAGGGCTGAATGTGTAGACCCAGATGGCACGGGGATCGCCTGCATAATTTTCCATCTGACGGGCCAGCATATTCCTAGCACCTCGAATGCTATGACTGGTGGCATCATTACCCCACACCGAGATATGGATACGGTAGTCAATACTCTTGTCCAGGGGCATCAGCCCGTTACTGGCAATACAGCCTTCGGGGAT
>CAYWMZ010000055.1:0-9047 GCA_964459485.1 uncultured Desulfocapsa sp.
GCAACCATATCCATCTCTTCCAAAATCTGAGGCAACTTCTTCCCTTCACCAAGTTTCAGACCAACTGTTCGGTTTCGACTGAGATCACCAGTACAGGTGAGAACCAGATCTCCCATACCTGACAGACCGGAAAAGGTGGCAACATCGGCCCCCATGGCGACTCCCATCCGGGTTATTTCAGCAAGCCCCCTGGTAATCAGTGCTGCCCTGCTATTTAAGCCGTATCCAAGCCCATCACTGATCCCTGCCGCTATGGCCACAATATTTTTGAGGGCGGCACTAATCTCAAGACCGATCATATCTTTGGAAGCATAGACCCGAAACCGTTCACTGCCAAAGACCTTTTGCAGATACTGGGCCTTACTCAACTCATCAGAGCCTATGGTCACTAGTGTAGGTAAGCCCTGCATGACCTCTTTAGCAAAAGATGGCCCTGAGAGCACAGAAAGGCTTATATTTTTAGAGGTCAGGTTACTTCCAAGGCATTCCCCCATAACCTGGGTCATAGTCATTAGAGAGCTATTTTCAATGCCCTTAACGGCAGAGACCACATAGGCCCCTTTTTTGAGATAGGGAATCAGTTTTTCAAACACCACACGATAACCGTGGGAAGGGACCACCATACAGACTACATCGGCGCCCGTCACCGCCTCTTTCAGGTCAGATTCAATTTCCAAAAAAGGTTTAAATAAGAAACCAGGTAGATATTTCTTATTTTCCCTATCCCGTTGCAGGAGAGTCACGGCCTCTTCATTGTGGCCCCAAAGAACAGTACGTAGCCCCTTTCCAGAGAGTACATGAGCAATTGCTGTACCCCATGAACCTGCCCCGATAACTGCTATCTTCCCTACATCAAATTCACTCATCACTGTTTAGTGTTGATTCTCCTTCTTCTCTCTCATCGGTTTCATCTGCTTCGTCTTCTGGTGCCACAAGATCCATGGCTACAACCCGTTCTCCGTCAGCAAGTCTAATCAGGCCAACTCCCTGAGTGGTTCGTCCGATTACTCGCACATTCCCCATGGGCATACGAATCATCTTCCCGGAATCGGCAATAAGCATAACCTCCGAATCATCATCAACCTGCATGGCTCCAACCACCGATCCATTTCGCTCACTAGCCTTGATGGCCATTATACCCAAACCACCACGTTTCTGAATTCGATAATCTGTGACCGGACTGCGTTTTCCATAGCCATTTTCAGTCACTGTGAGGATGGATGATTGGGAATCAATGACAATGGATCCAACAACTGTATCATCCTCTTTCAACCGAATTCCGCGAACACCGGCTGCAGTTCTGCCCATGGTACGGACATCATCCTCATGGAAATGGATAGAGGCACCACGTCTGGAGAGAAGAAATACGGTGTCATCACCAGTGAGGATATGGGCTGAAATAATCTCATCATCTTCATTGATGGTGAGTGCCTTTTTACCACGTTTAAGAGGTTTGATGAACTCCTGAAGACTGGTCTTTTTAACTCGACCCAGACGGGTAACCATTAGGATGGTCTTGTTGCTCTTCTCGTTCTGGAGGTCAGCCACCGGAAGGATTGCTGCCACCTTTTCATCTTCTGCAAGATTTAAGAGATTCACAACTGCCTTGCCTCTAGCGGTACGACCAGCCAAGGGCAGCTGATACACCTTGCGCCAGAATATCTTGCCATGATTGGTAAAGAACAGGAAGGTATCATGGGTAGATGCCACGTAGAGGTTAGAGACAAAATCTTCTTCCACGTTCTTGACCCCGAATACTCCCTTACCACCGCGTCGCTGTGATCGATAAATACTGACAGGGTTTCGTTTAATATAACCGGTGTGGGTAACCGTCACTGCCATATCTTCCTGAGTGATCATATCTTCTGGCAGGATTTCATCAACCGCATCGATTATTTCGGTGCGTCGTTCATCACCATAGTTCTCTTTGATCTCAAGAAACTCATCACGAATGATCTTCATTACCAGGGTTTCATCAGCAAGGATGGTTCGCAATCTATCTATCTCTGCAATTATCTCTTTATAGTCCCGGATTATCTTATCTCGCTCAAGACCGGTGAGACGCTGCAGACGCATATCAAGGATGGATTGGGCCTGAATTTCAGAGAGTTCAAAGCGTGAGATAAGTTCTGCCTTAGCCGATGCCGGATTTTCAGAACCCTTAATAAGTTCTACCACTTCATCCAGGTTACTTATGGCAATATTAAGGCCCTCTAAGAGGTGAGCTTTCTCTTCCGCCTTACGCAACTCATAGGCAGTACGGCGATACACAACCACCTTACGATGCAGGATAAAGTACTCAAGCATCTGTTTCAGATTAAGAACCTCTGGCTTGTTATTTACAATGGCCAGAAAGATGATACCAAAGGAGCGTTGCAGAGGACTCATCTTGTATAACTGATTGGTTACTACCTCGGCTATCTCATCTTTTTTGAGCTCGATTACGATACGCAGTCCATGTCTATCCGACTCGTCACGAACTTCGGAAATGGCACTGATACGTTTATCTTTCACTAACATGGCAATCTTGGTAACCAGGGTAGCCTTGTTCTGCTGGTAAGGAATTTCGGTTACAATAATAGCCTCGCGTTTACCACCCTTTATATTCTCTATATGGGTTTTTGAACGCATCAGGACACTGCCGCGCCCAGTCTCATAGGCCTCTCGAATACCGGCACGACCACAGATAAAGGCACCTGTGGGAAAGTCGGGCCCAGTTATAATGTTCATCAGTTCATGGACAGTTATATTGGGATTATCCACCATTGCCATAAGACCATCCATAACCTCTGTGAGATTATGGGGTGGGATATTGGTGGCCATTCCCACCGCAATACCCGAGGAACCATTTACCAGCAAATTGGGAATTTTGCTTGGCATCACCAAGGGTTCTGTCATTGAATTGTCGTAGTTGGGACCAAAATCCACTGTATCTTTTTCAAGATCACCAACTATTTCCCGATCAATACGGGTCATCCGGGCTTCAGTGTAACGCATGGCGGCGGGTGAATCACCATCCATGGATCCAAAATTTCCCTGACCATCCACTAAGGGATAGCGCATTGAAAAATCCTGGGCCATACGAACGATGGTATCATAGGCAGCGGTGTCGCCATGGGGATGATACTTACCAATAACATCACCGACGATACGGGCAGATTTTACATAAGGCCTGTTAAAAAAAACAGAGAGTTCACGCATTGCAAAAAGGGCTCGACGATGCACTGGTTTCAAACCATCACGAACATCAGGCAGGGCCCTGCCGATGATGACACTCATGGCGTAATCGAGATAGGATTTTTTCATCTCACGCTCAATGGTTACCTGGGGATGCTGCTCTTGATCCTGTTCTTCTATGCTCATATGTATTCCAAATTGTTACTGTCTATGCCAAAAGACCACGACAGTACTCATCTTTTAATAAATATTCTTAAATCAGTTAGTTAGATATTAAATATCAAGATCAGATACTTCCAATGCGTGGTTTTGAATAAATTCACGCCTTGGCTCCACCTTGTCACCCATCAGAGTGGTAAAAATATCATCGGCCTGCTCAGCATCTCCTATGGTCACCTGAACCAAACTGCGATTCTGAGGATTCATGGTGGTATCCCACAGTTGTTCGGGATTCATTTCACCCAAACCTTTATAACGCTGCAGATGACTGCCTTTAAAGGTTTCATTACGGACACTCTTTATCATCTCGCTCCAGTTTTCAGCTGAAATTTCCTTATCATCCGCTCCCTGAATCCCCCGCAGCAGGGTAAAACTACAGCGCAGGAACGGTTTAATATTTTTGAAGAGGCCAAGTGCTGTACGAAACTCATTTATAAGAGGTATTTGGGGTCCTAAGGTTACCATAATCTGTGCCTGACCCTGAATAGCAATATCCACTTCATAACAGCTTGGACGCCAACGACAGGGACGAATATTTCCTATGATATGTTTCTCAGCAGAGAGTCCCTCAATAAGCCCACTTACAAAGGATTCATCGGTGAACTGATCGGCAGAGTGGACATCCTTTTCAAGGAGATAATAGAGCATATCTTCCCAGATATTCATTCTTCCAAGATAAGCAACAACCTGATTGTAAACAGAAAGCTGTTTTAAAAGAGTTATAAGAGGATCCCCCTCAACAACTACACTTTGCTCACTTTCAGTGCGCACCTTTAAGATACGGCTTGCCTCATCAAAGAGATGGGCGTTCAGGTTCTCCTCTTCAAGAAAATACTGTTCCTTTTTCCCCCTTCCCAGACGATATAGGGGAGGCTGACCGATATAGACAAATCCTCCTTCTACCAGGGGAAGCATCTGCCTATAAAAGAAGGTGAGAAGCAGCGTCCGGATATGAGCTCCATCAACATCGGCATCTGTCATAATGATTATTTTATGATAGCGAAGTTTATCCTTATCAAATTCATCTTTACCAACACCACATCCAAGGGCTGCTATGAGTTGTTTGATCTCTTCAGAACCAAGGATTTTCTCGAATCTGGCCTTCTCCACATTCATGATCTTACCGCGAAGAGGAAGAATGGCCTGAACAGAACGATCCCTACCCTGTTTGGCAGAACCTCCGGCAGAATCTCCCTCCACTATGAATATTTCCCGTTTAGCAGGATCTTTTTCTTGACACTCGGCAAGTTTTCCTGCCATAAAAAGAGCTGTTGACCCCTTCTTCCTCGATAATTCCCTGGCCCGTTTAGCAGCCTCTCGTGCTCGTGCTGCCTCCACCGCCTTGGTGAGTATCTTCTTAGCCTCTAAGGGATTTTGCTCCAGGAAGAGGGTTAGTTTTTCAGTACATATGGAATCTACTATTGAGGTTACCTCGGAGTTTCCAAGTTTGGTCTTGGTCTGCCCCTCAAACTGTGGGTCGGGAACCCGAACTGATATGACACAGGTGAGTCCTTCACGGACATCATCGCCCCCCATCTTCTCCTTCATATTCTTAGGGATAATATCATCACTGGCGTAACGGTTGATACACTTGGTAAGAGATCGTCTGAAACCGGATACATGGGTTCCACCCTCACGAGTGTTGATATTATTGACAAAAGAAAAGAGCCTTTCGGAGTAGCCATCAAAATACTGAAAGGCTATCTCCACCTCAACCATATCTTTTTCACCGCTAATAAATATT
Organism: uncultured Desulfocapsa sp.; assembly: GCA_964459485.1. GTDB lineage: Bacteria > Desulfobacterota > Desulfobulbia > Desulfobulbales > Desulfocapsaceae > Desulfocapsa. The sequence goes on from CAYWMZ010000055.1 coordinate 5,141, forward strand.
GGAACAGCATTGACGGGAGTGCGTTTACGGTTCAAATACTCGACGTATTCGCTTATGCCACCCTCAGCATGGAACTTATCTTCGGCTCCGGTACGCTCGTCTTTGAGGTAGATACGAACATTTTTATTTAAAAATGCCAGCTCCCGAAGTCTGGTATTAACCGTATCATAGTTAAATATAACTGTTTCTGTAAATATACCGGGATCTGGCAGAAAGGTTATAGAGGTACCGGTTTTTTCAGAGGTGCCTATAACCTCAAGGTCACCAACCCGATCACCATACCTGTACTCCTGCCGGTGAATTTTGCCGTCTCTCTTTATTTTGGCAACTGCCTTTACAGAGAGTGCATTGACAACTGAAACGCCCACACCATGGAGACCACCCGAAACCTTATAGGTAGAGTGATCAAATTTACCACCTGCATGGAGAGTGGTCATGACCAGTTCCAAAGCTGACATTTTTTCTGTGGGATGAATAGCCACAGGAATTCCACGTCCGTCATCTTCAACAGTGACACTGTTATCTTCATGGATGATAACATTAATACGCTCACAGTAACCAGCAAGGGCCTCATCTATGCTATTATCTACAACTTCCCAAATAAGATGATGGAGACCCGTTTCTGAGGTATTTCCAATGTACATTGCAGGTCTTTTACGAACTGCCTCAAGTCCATCAAGAACCTTAATCTGTTCTGCACCGTAATCTTTGTTTTCTTCAGTCACACGTTTTTCCTTTTTTGAAGAAATGAAAATATTCTTTTTTTAAAACTTAAAATATATTCATAAATAATAATATAAAATACTGTAATTATACTATAACTGCATCGGCATTATAATACTCAAAAATCCCTTATCCTTATCAGACTTCATCAGACAGGGACTGTTATTGGAATTAATATAGGCATCCACATTATCGCATTCCATAACTTGTAGTGCCTCAATGAAATAACGACAGTTGAAACCAAGAAGTAGTGGTTCACCATCATACTTAACATCTTGAATATCTTTTGCATTTCCCAGATCAATATTTTGAGAACTGAGAATCATTTTGCCATTTTCAATCTCAATTTGGATGGTATGAAAGATATCTTCGGTGAACAGATTGATACGTTTCAGGGAATCCAAAAAGGGGATACGTTCCATTATAATTTTATTTTCAAGCTGAACAGCATCGACAATGGCACGGTACTGGGGAAATTCCCCCTCCTTTAGACTGATAACCAAAAGAGAGTCATTTTCTCTTATAAAGAGTTGTTTTTCTTCAAAAGAAATATCTATAGTATCACGGGAATCACAGAATTTTTTGAGTTCCTGAACCCCTTTCTTGGGAATAAGTGTCCCTGGTTTGTTATTTAAAAGATCCACATCTATGGTCACATCTTTCTCCATAATTGAGAGCCTGTGACCATCGGAGGATATCATCTTAATGTAGGATCTTTCATCTCTTTTTTCTGTCTCAAAGAGAACGTTGGTGAGGGAATAGGCGTTCTCTTCGTCATTGGCAACTGAAAAAACGACCTTCTCTATAAGGTCTGAAAATATGCCAGCCTCAAAAGGGAGAAAAGTATCTTTTGAGGGTTGAGGAAATTTAGGATACTCAGCACTTGCCATACCAGCCAGGTTGTAGGTACTCAACCCTGCTGAAATAATGACCCAGCTATTTTCAGTTTCCTGGATACGTATATCTTCTGATCCGGATTCCCGGACAATCTCAAAAATCTTTTTACTGGGGAGGGTTAATTCACCCTGATCATATATTTCTGCCGGGACTTCAATTCGTAGTCCTACCTCAAGATCTGTAGCCGTAAGGATAAGACTGCTGGTTGAGGTTTGGATGAGAATATTGGAGAGTATTGCAAGGGTGACCCGTTTATTTGTGATATTCTGGAGGCTGTTTAGACCTTCCAGAAAATCTGATCGTGATACGCTGCAGTTTAGTGTCATAGGAGTAACCCTTTATTAAATAATCTTTTTATTATTGTTATTAAGGGGGTTAATATGTTTATATTAACCATAAAGTACTAAAATAATGTTTTTTTTTATAAACAATAGACTGTGAAAAAAACGGATAATTTTGTTCAATTCCCGTTTTTAACAGGTTATTAACCGAGTTATTAAAAAAGTCTTAACAAGTGGTGTTAAAAGTTTGTTGAAAACAAAAAAACATTTAAAATTTTATTTGGAAAAACAATACGATAATAAGCGATACCGTATCGTCTAAGTGTAGTGCAAAGCCGCTAAAAAAACAAGAAATTTAAGACAAATTTTCATTTCTTTAAAGTAGTTTAGAAACGGGATTTAAAGGTGGATAAAAAGAGAATAAAAAAGATAGATAATCTGATCGTAAAATACTTAGATAATAAGGTATTTTCTTGTGCTGCGGTCGCATATTCCCAGTGGCAGGAAGGAGGGTATCGACGCTTTACAAAAAGTTATGGATTGAGCAGTTTTACAACCTCAAAAATGAGACTAAATAAAGATAATTTTTTTGACTTAGCCTCCCTAACCAAACCAATCGCAACTGTCCTTGTCCTACTTGCATTTTTTGAAAAAAAAAAAATTTATCCCAACACGGAATTAGGAGAAGTTCTTGAGAGATGTCCGGAGGAGACCAGAAAAATAAGTATTTCGCAACTTATGTCACATAGCTCAGGCCTTGTCGCCCATAGGGAGTTCTTTCATGAGGTGCGTAGTATTCCAATGGAAGATCGAAAAAAATGGATCCTGGAGAGGATTATACATGAAGAAATAGAGAAAAAGAGACAGGAAGAGGGCTGTTACAGCGATCTTGGTTTTATCCTCCTGGGACTTGTTTTGGAAAAAATTTCAGAAAGAGGACTGGATGAATTGGCACAATCTCTAATTTATAGCCCTCTAGGGCTTGAAAACAGCCTGATTTTTCCTGGATTGAATTCAGGAAAGGGTAGAACCTATGTGGAAACTGAAAAGTGTTTATGGGAGACAACAGAGCTTTCAGGAAGAGTCCATGATGATAATTGCAGAGCTCTGGGTGGTATATGTGGTCATGCCGGGCTTTTTGGAACAGTATCTGGAGTAATGAGACTCTGCGAGACGCTGCTGGATCAGTGGATGGAGAGGGGGCAGCACCCAGCATTCTCAAATGATATCCTGCGCTGGGCTTTGAGCAAGAATGGAAATTCAAACTGGACAATGGGCTTTGATACGGTGTCCAAGGATGGTTCAAGCAGCGGCCGCTATTTTTCAAAGGGATCAGTGGGACATCTCGGGTTCACCGGAACCTCTTTTTGGATAGATCCTGAGCGACAGTGTATTGCAGTGCTTTTAAGTAACAGAGTCTGTTACGGACGGGATAATTGGAAGATACGAGAAGCAAGACCTGAACTTCACGATATGCTGGTGCAGGAACTGGGATAAAAAAAGGTCCATATTCCGAGAAAAGGAATATGGACCAGTGTAAGGCAAGTGTTACTTCAGGGTAAAACTACCACCAGCAAATGGTCTGGTCTGCCTCAAAAACCTTGTCTATCAAGGTCTCATAGTCAGGGGCATCCACATTGAGATCAAAAGAATCACTTTCCCGGTCTCTGGTGACGATTTCTACAAGTTTCTTGGTGGTATCATCGGGGGCAGAACGATATACATTAAGAATTTTCATAATTGACTCCTAAGCTGTTTTGATGATGCCGTAAGGGATGATATGGGTCATGTCGCGAAGTTTTTCACCAAGCTCTTCAAGGCTGATAGGCTCAAGCTCGTTGAGTTCACAGTTGGAGGTCTTTGTGGCAAAAACATCACCTTCCATATCACGGAGCATTTCAAGGGACTCGGTATTGAGCTCGTTGAATTTATCCATCTCTACTTCATCCATAACACAGCCGTAGGCATACATATTCTCTACGGCCAAGCCAAGGGCTGAACGAATA
>CAYWMZ010000056.1:0-9041 GCA_964459485.1 uncultured Desulfocapsa sp.
ATTCATCCAACTGATTTGCAAAATAGTTATAGGCAATAACGGCAGGGATGGCAACTGCAAGGCCCGCCGCTGTGGCAACCAGGGCTTCAGAGATACCAGGGGCTACGACGGCTAGGGAAGCAGAACCACGCAGCCCGATATTATGGAATGAAGACATAATACCCCAAACCGTTCCAAAGAGACCGATAAATGGGGTGGCAGACCCGGTGGTTGCCAGGAAAGTGAGGGATCGCCCAAGTTCTGCAATCTCTTGAGACTCTGCCTTACGGATGGAACGTTTCAGGTTGTCCATGGTGGCAAGCTGCATCTCAAGGGGTTCACTGGTACCCGACTCATCACCACGATTTCTAATCTTATTGATCTTCTGAAGTTCTGCAAATCCAGCCTGGAAGATAGCAGCTTCTGGGCTTAGGAGGTGGGTTTCTGCTGCATCGTTGGCATCATTTAGGGTCTTTGACGACCAGAAACTCTCAAGAAAGGTATCACTATCTTTCATTGCTTTTTTAAACAGCCTCACCTTCATAAAAATAATGGACCATGAGGCAATGGAAAAAAGCAACAGGGTGAGCATAACCGTTTGGCCCATGGGCCCGACATGCATAATCATATTGGAAATGGAAAGTTGCACTGGCGGTGATCCTTCAATGGTTGTTAAAACAATTAAGAACTCTTCTCGTGTATAGTATAGCTTTCTTGAAAGGTCAATAAACTCCTGCTACAGATTAATAAGCATCGTTTAAAGAGCTGAATAGTTCGGCTGAAAATATGCTACGCCAAATAATGGTTATGGTGACTTCCTTCTGAACCCTTAAGAGATATCCGCCAGAGTACAGGCAAAATTTGCCTGTACTGCGACTTTACCAGAAACACGCAGGGTTCCTTTTAAAAACCAGGCCCCTCCAAGGGTTTCCTTGAGCTTTACCGTCATTTCTATGGCATCACCTGGCCGAACCGGACGTTTGAATTTAACACCCTCAACACGGGTGATAACTGGAACTCCAGTATGGGGCTGTTGTGAATTTTTAAGGAGCAATGCAATGAGCAGGGCACCTGTCTGGAAAAGGGCTTCACAGAGCAGGACACCTGGTAATATGGGATTGTCGGGGTAATGCCCCTTGAACACATCCAAGTCTTCAGCAATTAACTTCTCAGTGCGAAGGCTGTTGTCTTCGAAGTCGAGGATGGAATCCACCCACAGAAAAGGAGGGCGGTGGGGAATGAGATCTGTAACTTTTTCAGATGGAATCAACTCCTACAGGCCTCCGTTTACGTCAAGGACAGAACCCGTTATGTAGGAGGCCTCCTTTGAGGCAAGAAAGAGTACCGCATCGGCCACCTCGCTTGGTTTTCCAAAACGGCGCATGGGAACGTTCTTTTTGTACTCTTTTACCAGCTCCGGGCTGAGATCTGCTATCAGTTCGGTATCTATAAAACCTGGGGAAACGCAGTTAACGGTGATTTTCTTGCGGGCAGTTTCCTTGCAAAGGCTTCTGGTAAGTCCTATCTGACCAGCTTTGGAGGCCCCGTAGTTGCACTGTCCGGCAAATCCCAGTGTGGCCACAGGGGAGGTGATATTCACAATGCGGCCATATTTCTGTTTCAGCATCAGCATCACAGCACTGCGGCACATATTGAAGGTTCCGGTGAGATTGATGTCAATAACCTGCTGCCAGCTCTCCTGATCCATGAGAGCCAGAAGTTTATCGCGGCGGATTCCAGCGTTATTAATAAGGATATCTATGCAGTCAAATTTCTCTTCAACGGTCTTGAAAAATGCTTCAACCTGGAGGGGATCTGCAACATCGCACTGTTGAAGACTTAATCTGCCATCAAATTTTTCACATTCCTCAAGGAAATCCTGGGCAGCGGAGCTGTTGCCGCCATAGATACCAATAACGGAGGCACCCCGTTCCAAAAATGCAAGGCTTAACGCCCGTCCAATACCCCGACTGGCCCCGCTTATAACCACCCTCTGTCCTGTGAAATCCTGCATAGTTGTATATCCTTGATGGAGTCTTACGGGAAAGAATGGCCCGTATTGGCAAAATTAGGCCTTACTTCTCATATAGGCATCCACGTCATTGGAGACGATAACACCGTAATTGATAGCCCCAAGCCAGCCAGACATGATGATACCAACGGAGCCCACATGAAAGAGACCGGCCACCTCCTTAAAGATACTGCGAGACACATCAAGACCTTCAAATTTGGTTCCAAAGGAGGTGCCACGGGTGTGGAGTGTGTATCTGTTAAAGGTTCTGGGGGTCGCAGCCTCAATCCAGTCCATCTTCTCACGGGCTTCCGGGTAATAGCGATTAAGATCCAGAAGAGTGCGGTCAATGAGCTTCTGCTTTTCGTTGGCATACTCCTCATCTGTAAAGTGGGTCCAGTCTTCGTAGTTTGAATTCATTGAGGCCACGATGGTGTAGCGATCATGGCCCGGTCGGGTTTTGGGATAGTAGACGGAGAAGGTCTTGGACTGGGTCTGTATATCACGCAGCTCAGATGCGTCAAATTCTTCTGAGGTGGAGGTGAAGAGCAGGTCTCCAATGTCATCTATCTTCTCATCCTTTTTTATGCCCATATAGACCTGACAGGAGGAGTTGTTGACCCGTATCGCATCGGAGCGTTCCATAAACTCATCGCTAAAGGCATCTTTTCCGGCAAGATTGTAAATGGTGTTGGTAATTCCGGAATTTGAGACCACGGCCCCTGTTTCAATAGTGCGGCCCTGACACTCCACTGCCCTTACGATTCCCTTGTCCACAACGATATGGTCCACTTTGGCATTGGTGCAGATGGTCACCCCATTCTTTTCCAACTCAGCCGTCATCATATGGATAAGTTTATCGGTGCCGCCCTCAAAGGTGAAGACACCCTTATTCATAAAGTTAGAGAAGACTATGCCGTAGGTAATGGCAGGATCATCCAGGGTGGATCCGTTGGCGTAGCTGATGGGTTCCATCAGGAGACGGTGTACATCGGTACGGCCCGGGAAAAATTCGTTGAACAGCTCACGGGTAGTCATGGACTGATCATCAAAAAAATTCATGCCGGCAACCCGGGTAAAGAAGGAGTCGATGGTGCTCTGGGGAATCTTAAACTGACTGTTAAGTTTTGAGGTAAAGTCCACACGATCAAAGGTGGTCTTCAATTTGAACTGAGGGTTATCAAAGACAATATCCTTCAGTTGGACGATGGAACCCATGATCTCTTTGTTCCAGTACTTCTTACAGGTCTTGACCATTCCATAGGGAAAGCCGTGCAGGGAGACGTCAAAGATATGTCCTTTACGCTTAAACCAGGTGGCAAGTCCGCCCAGTTGACTATGGTATTCAAGAAGCAGGACTTTATAGCCGCAGTAAGCAAGGCGGTTCGCTGAAGTCAGGCCACCAAGGCCAGAGCCAATGATGACAATATCGTATTTGTCGGCAGCTTGTGCAAAAGAAACAGGCATAGGTCAATAGATCGCTGATTAAATTGTGGTTATAAAATGTTAAAGGCGTGGCAGGATATGTTGATTGACAATGGAGACTCCACTCAACATGGATCCTACAATACCAAGAAATCCCTGATCCGTCCCAGCTAGAAAGAGATTTTGAAAACCCAGATCACCATCTTTTACCTTCGTTGGATTCCCATAAATCGCACCCATCTTTTTGGCGGTGTAACGCTCAATAGTCAGTGGGGTGAAGGTATCACGATATACTATGTTTTTGGCGAAATTACCAAGGATTTTCTCGGCCATCGTCAGGGAGGAGAGGGCGGTGTTCTCTTTGGCCATGGTATAAGATTCCGGATCTTCCTTAAGTCTCTTCCAGTGGCTATAGCTGGCAAGGTGAGTGGTACGGATTTCTCTGTGGGATGGAGCGGCAAGCTCTTGAAAGTTCTGGGGCATACAGATAACTCCTGATCTACAGTCGGCAAGTTGTTCCGGTTGCTGATAGAAGAAATGCGCACCATCGTTGAAAAAAATAATGGTACGGTTGCGGGAGGAGGCGGGGGCGGCCTCAGCTGGCAATTCAAAGATGGTTTCAACAAAGCCAAGGCGTGGTTTTTCTACAATGGTGGAGGGTTGGTCTAGCAAGGTAAAGGTTTCGTCAGATCCAATGGTTGAGAGGATGTAATCACATTGGATCTCCTCTCCAGAAGAGAGGAGAACCCCTGTGGTTCGTTTGCCAGAAAGCAGGATCTTGGAAACGGATGCCTTGGTACGCACGGTTCCACCATGGGAGGTGTAGTGATTTTCAAGAATATCCAGCAGGTCTTTGATGGTACCACCCGGACGAAACATGCCCTCCTGAAAGATGGCCCTGAACATGATCACAAACTGGCCTAAATCCATATCGTTTTCAAGGGAGGAACCGTAATACATCAGGGGGCAGAGTAACATGTCGGTAAAGAGACTGTTTTGCAGATGTTCCTGAATTGCTTTTTTGGCAGATATGAAGGGGCGGGGCTTGAACGGTTCGTAGCAGTCAATGAGGGTTAATAGTCTTTGGAAGCCCTTATGGCTTTCAGGAAAAGAGCGTCTGATCTCAGAGTCGAAAAGGTCAAAATCGTTACTGAAGAGCAGGGATTCCTGCCCTAAAAAGCGGATCTCAGATTGGAGTTGCTGGTGAAAGTCCAGCTCCCTGCGCTTGATCTTTAACTGTCTCAGAAGACGATTCAGGGGTGCTTTTTTATCTTTTGGGGCAGCGTAATTGGTGATGGCGTGGAGCCCGGTCTCAAAGATCCTGCCATTACGATAATAGTAGGAGTTAAGGCCGCCAAGGCGGGAGTGCTGTTCAAGGAGCAGGACATCGGGAATGAATCTGGCAAAACGAATAGCGGCGGCAAGCCCTGAGAGGCCGCCGCCGATGATGATCAGTGGGACGTGCACCTGTTATGCGTCGGCAAGGAGAGGTTCCAGATAGTTGACACAGGAGTCGAGGGTTGCAAGTTCTGGGTAATCTTCCTCGGGAATCTGTAGCTTATGGCGCTTGCGCAGCTCCATCACAATATCCAAAAAGTCCATGGAATCAAGATCCAGCTGATCCCGCAGAGGTTTGTTTGCCTGAAGGGTATCGAAATCGGCATCTTCATCGATATCTTCTATGATTTCAAGGATAAGATCCTTTATAGCATCGCGTGTCATATATGTGTCTCCGGCGGTGGCCTTTTGGGTCAAATATAAATTAATAACAGAGTAGTGTGCTTAGACAAATTGCGCAATATACCACAGCTGAATTATTTTTTACATATTTATTTAAAAAGGAATGCGGAAATCAAAATGAATGCATAATGGATGGATTATTCAACCTTTTTAACGATAATTACTGAGTTGATCCCAACCATTCCAAAGGAGTTATTGAGGATGGTGTTCACGGATTTACGGGTGATAGGTTTGTCAAAGACCATATTATCCAACTGACATTCAGGGTCTAAATCATTACAATTGATACTTGGATGGACCATATTATCGGTAAAGGCGGGGAGATTACCGGCAAGTTCCAGTACTCCGGCGGCACCCATGGCGTGGCCGATGATGGACTTGGTATTGTTTATGTGGGTATCCGGGCAATTGCCAAAGACCTGACGGATGGCCTTACATTCTTCTATGTCACCCTGTTTCGTCCCTGTGGCGTGGGTGTTTATGATATCAATATCCTCTGGCTTGAGGCCTGCTCGATGCAAGGCCAGTTCCATACATTCAGCCTGCCGTTCGTAAAAGGGCAGTACATAGTCTTTGGCATCAGAGTTCATGCCATATCCCACAATTTCAGCATAGATGGTAGCACCCCTTTCCAGGGCAGCATCGAGTCGTTCCAAAACATAGATACAGGCACCCTCTGAGACCACAATACCATCTCGAGTGGTGTCAAAAGGTCTACATGCCTGGCGGGGGTCGGGAGCGGAGCCTAAGGCTCCCTGAGCTTGGAAACTGGCAAATATCCCAAAGGATCCAGTGGATTCTGAGATACCTCCGGCCAGTGCCATATCCACCTCACCAAGGCGCATCATCTGTACCCCCTGGATAAGGGAGGCATTTCCGGCAGCACAGGCTGCACCAATGGCGTAATGAGGGCCGGTGATCCCGAGATTCATGGTAATTTCACCCGCTGGATTATTGAGTACCGTCCTTGGGTTATGGTGGTGGGTCCAATAGTCAACATTGTAGTCATATTTGCTGATATTGTACACTTCCTGTTCGGTCTCAACGGTTCCATGTTCGGTGAGTCCCACATAGACCCCTATTCGGGATCGTTTATAGTAGTCAATATCAAGCTTAGCATCGACCAGGGCCTCATTGGCACAGTAGACACCAAGACAACCTGCCCGGGTTCCACGTTTGTTCTCTTTTTTCTTACGGTACTTGGTCTCCGGAAAGGTACAGATCCCGGCAGGTGCTGGTCCAAAATAACGCAGCTCAATCTCTTTGATTTCACTAATACCGCTGAGAAGTTTTTCTCTGTAAGTCTTCAGGTTATCGGCGTTAGGAGCGGCAAGGCCTACTCCGGTAATGACAATTCTAGGCAGTTGTGTTTCCATGATAGCAGATTGACTGATGTTGAGTGGCAGATTATGGTACGTTCGGTGCTTCGTAAAATTCGTTTGGGCGCACTGGTTTGTTGTGTTGCATTTGCACAGATGAGCAATCAAATTTATGACACATTGACAGAAAATTCAAGGTCAATGCGTCTTTTAAAGTCTTTAAGGGGAGGATACCCCTGTTTTTAGCTTTCAGGAGCCAATTATGAGTGAGAGAAAAGATGTAATAATTATCGGTGCAGGTCCCGCAGGAATCCAGGCAGCCATTCATTCTGTCAGAAAAAAATGTGATGTTCTGATGCTGGGCAGAATTAAGAGGAGTGCCCTCTATTCTGCCCATGTGGAAAATTACGCCTGTGTCGACGGGGTGACGAGCGGAGAAGAATTACTCTCCGCCGGAATGGCCCAGGTAAAACGTTTTGGGGCCACAGTCATGGAGGATGATGTTTTAAAAATCCATCAGGATGAAAACGGTTTCGGGCTGGAGCTTGAGAGTGGAACAATGGTTCTTACCCGAACTGTTATTTTTGCAAACGGCACTTCTCGTAAAAAGCTGAAGGTTCCGGGAGAAAAGGAGTTTTTTGGAAAAGGCGTCTCCTACTGTGTCGATTGTGATGCCAATTTTTATAGAAATGCCACCGTGGCAGTCGTGGGGAATGCCAGTGCTGCAATTGATGGCGCCCTCACCCTCACTGGATACGCATCCAAGGTATATCTGGTCAATAAAGAACTTGTTGCATCCCCTGAACTCATTGCCAAACTTGAAGAGTCAAGTGTTGAGACGGTCTCTGGAACCTGGGTTAGTGAAATTGGCGGTGAAAATGATGTGCAAAGACTTGTTCTTGAAAATGGAGATGAATTGGCGCTGGACGGGGTCTTTGTTGAACTTGGGGCTAAGGGAGCCATGGAGTTGGCCCTGGAAATTGGAGTCCAGTTAGATATGGAAACCATGAGTCATATAGATATCAACAAAAAGACAGAGACCAATGTGGCGGGTGTCTATGCCGCAGGAGATATTACCGGCCACCCCTACCAGATGGCAAAAGCTGTAGGGGAGGGTTGCATTGCCGGGATGGAAGCAGCCAACTTTGCAAAAAAACGCAGACGGGTCGAGCAGGAGTAATATTTCATTCACTGGCAACTGCATGGTAAAAGCACGGAGTTGTCAGTGAAGTCTATTTTTTTAAGAATTGCAGCAGTTCCTCTGATATTTCACCATCGAGTGCCTTAATCTTGGCCTCCAGTTCTTCGCTGAGGGCTACCCGACCTTCCACAACGCAGCCACGTCGTCCGGGAACACATTCACCATGCAGACGTTTACATCTGTCTTTTACGATGTCATAATTTTTACAATGAAAGGTCAAGGCTCTGTTCCTGCGATCGGTGAAATTTTACAGTAGGTTTTTGTTTTTCAAATCATCCACAAAGAGATTTATCAGGTTTTGATAGTAGTCCCTTGTCATTACGGGATTTGTGGATTCTGAACGGGCTGTCCAGATTATTTTTTCGGTCTTCACATCATAAATATTTGTCTCCAGGATTACCTTGACTGTTTCCGTGTATACACCGGGAGCATGAACAGATCTAAAGATAAACGGGTAGTAGGAGTATAAGCTCGCCCCGTAGGTGTGGGTACTCTCTGGATAGGTGTTGGTGCCAACGACTATTGAGGCACGTTGATGGAAACTCTGTTCCTTTGCACCAACAATATGTGTGATTAAGACATATTCTGCACCTGTTTTCTTTACGGTTGCCCGGAGTTCCTCAAGATTTGGCTCAGCGGATTGTTTACTGACGGTATAACTGGGTATCCCCTTCATTTTGGTATGAGTCAGACTGTCAGCAAAGGTGTCTTCAAAGATGCGGCGTTTAGTTTCATCCCGTGCAATTGCTATGATCAGGATTTCACCAGGCTGCGGGTTCTCAAAGGTAGGATCGTTCCAACTTGAAAGGAGCCTGTTGGCAGAACAACTGCTGATAAGAGAACAGAAGAGGAGGAGAAAAACAGGTTTGATTATTTTTTTCATAAAATGTGTTTTTCCTAAAAAAAAAAGAGAGCTTCGGGCCAACAGCCTGAAACTCTCTACATGAATGGGGTGAGTGATGGGACTTGAACCCACGACCTCCTGGGCCACAACCAGGTGCTACCACCAACTGAGCTACACCCACCGCCTAAATTTCGCTGTTTTTTATACCCTCTGTCACTGTATTTAGCAAGGACAAAATACTAAACAGGCTATTTTTTCAAGGCACCTTACAGGTTTGCTTTGCAGTGCATACACTTTGTAGCCTGTGCCTTGATCAGTTCAGCGCAGTAGGGACATTCCTTCTGGAAATTGTCCTTTAAGAGTTTGCTTATGGTAAGCATACAGCTCTGCTCAATCTCTGTGTTGTTGAATGCGTGATTCCTGATGGCATCGATACAGGAGAGATCGTTGAATGCTCCTAATAGTGATGCGGCCTTGACGCGTCCTGGAGGGCGTGCCGACTCGTCAAGGATAAGAGTCATC
>CAYWMZ010000057.1:0-9012 GCA_964459485.1 uncultured Desulfocapsa sp.
CTGCTCGTTAATCAACATTCCTGAGTATTTGGTGAAGGTACGAAATATTGAGACCATATTCACACCTTCAGCACCGGATTCCTGCAAGGCCCCTTTGCCAAAAACTGAAGTAGCCACCTGACCTGTGAGTGCTAAAATAGGAATAGAATCAGCAAAAGCTGAGGCCAAACCTGTTATTAGATTGGATGCTCCAGGCCCGGACGTTGCGCAGCAAACACTCAATTCTCCAGAAACCCTGGCATAGCCATCTGCCATAAATGCAGCCCCTTCTTCGTGTTTGGTCACAATTGACTGGAGATGCTCATTGTTATAAATTGCTGTGTTCAGATCCTCAATGGCACCGCCAGGTATACCAAAGATATATTTAACATCCATACGGTTGAGGACGTATATAATGAGTTCTGCGGTGTTCATCTGATGATCCTCTTCTCAGGGTATAATAATCCCTGGATACTCATCGTTAGGTGAGAACGCAAGACAACAGGAAAATCAGGTCGCATTCACACCTCCATCAACATTCCATATGGAACCAGTCACATATGTTGCTTCTGCCTGGGCAACAATTACCTGGGCAATTTCTTCTGGTTTTCCCCAACGCTTGAGAGGAATAAGTGCTTCCTGTTGCTTTTTTATTTCAGGAAGAAGCGCATCAGGCAAACCAAGTTTTTGAATAATGGGAGTATCTGTTGCTCCTGGGGATACAGCATTTACACGAATCCCAAGGGGAGCCAACTCGACTGCCAGACTTTTAGTATATGCATCCATGGCTCCTTTACTGGCGGCATATAACGCAGCATTGGAAAGTCCGTTGTTAACCACCGCCGAAGAGACATTTACCACCACCCCCCGTTTCTGTTCAAGTGCTGTTAAGAGCTCTTGAGTCAACAGCAAAGGGCCACGTATGTTAATTGTAAAAAATGAGTTATAATCTTCGAGATTACACATGGATAATGGCATAAATTTGGCAATAGCAGCATTGTTCACCAAAACATCCAAACCTGTTTCTATAAAACCTGAAGCGATCTGTTTGAGATCATCAGGCGTCCCCATATCTCCCACCAGAGAAGAGACACCCAACTCCTCTGCTGCCTCTTTCACACGTTGAGAATTGCGCCCTGTAATCGTAACGAAGTACCCATTTTCCTTAAACAGTTTTGCTGTAGCAAAACCAATTCCTGAATTTCCACCTGTTATGAGTACACTTTTTTTCATTATTTTATCCATTTGGTCGTTTGCTACATTTTTAAGTTTTTTCTGTCAGGAACTTTTCTAGGGTCAGCCCCTTGATAGTCGACATCTCGACATTGGAGGGGGAAAAAAGATTCGGGCGCACGGTCTGCTGCTTCTGAATAACAGGCAATAACACCAGAATAAACCGCATTGCTGATAATTCTGTACTGATCAGTAGCACTTATTTTTTGATCAGATAAAAAGGCAACGGTATATCCAAGCAAGTTCATCCCTTCATCATAACGACTCAGCATAGTCTCTTCTATCTGGTAGGCCAAATCAAGGTACTCCCCTTTTGCAAAGCCCAGGTCTTCTGTCACGCGTTCCATTGCCTTAACTCGCTCATCTCCTTTCGCAATTGGTCTGACATACCCCATAATGGCAGGAACAGAAGTTTTTTGTTTTTGAACATACGTATCAATTATGGAATCAATCGAATGACCTTTTTTTACTTGTCCCATTGCAGAAATGATAAAATCAACACCCTTAACAACTGTCCCTGGGCCATACATTCTGGAATCAGAAGATAAAACACCTGCCGTAACCCCGGCGACCGGTGAAGCTTGCATGGTACCGGCAAGACAACCGATCTGATTACACCACAAACGCGAATCGGGCCAACTGAGGCAGATAAAGAGAGCTTCGAGCCAGTCAGCAAGAGGCTTCTCCGGCAATTTTCCGGTTATATTTAAGAGAAGAACCTGAAAGAAGGATATTTTTCCTACCAAATCATCCATTTGCGAATAGCCATGGTTCCAGACAGCTCCACCTATAACCCAACCACCTTTCTGGGTCTTTATTCTACCCCGATTGGCATCCCAAATTGATGTATCATCTTTTTTGCGCTTCATCTGCAATTATGTAATGTTCCTCATCAAGAAAAGGCATGGCTGTGATAGGCTGAGAGGCCATTTCAAGTCCATGGGCCAAAAGGCCAGGGGCGGAAAAAAGTTGTAATAATCCCGGCCCGGCTTTGACATCGAAACCTAAGTCCAGTAAAGCAGCGGCCAAAACCCCAGGTACCAGCCACCCCATATTATATTCACTAAGAGCTTCGGTAAAAATCTGTCCCCAGTTCAGGAAAGATCCTGCTCCTGGTAAAGCAATAAGTCTGTCGGCAAGTTTTTGTGAGAACGGATCAATCCCTCCGAAACGGTTACCGAAACCTGGTATACGTACATCTCTGGCATCTGTGGCCTTGGATTCAGACGATGCAACTACCTGCTCGAGTACCAGGAGAGGGTCATGTGATTGCTGTTCTCTCATAAATCGCATTGCCGCCATCACCTCTCCGCCTCCTAATCGATCACCCCCCATCACAGATAGCGAGATTGGCAGTATATGAGCAGGGTTTACACGACTGACACTTGCGTTCATACCGGCCCGAGTTGCAGGATGGCGTGGCCCTGGATTTATGAGGGTTATAAGGAGCCATTCAAGCAATTCCGATTCTTCTTCTGTGGGTAACTCACCCCGAAAAAGTAGAAAAAGGACATCTGCAAAGCTTCTTTTTTCTGCAAGATCAAACAATTCATAGCCATGGCAGCGACATTTTTCCACCAGGTATGGATTGGTTTTTGACGGTTCTTCTTGCCAAATTTTGCTTACAGTTCTCTTCGCAAATGACATATTGCGTTTTTTTGTTTTGTCTTTTCTCTTAACCATAGTTCAGGAAAAGGGACTAGAAACGAAAGCGGATTTCCGCCCAAACTGATCGGCCTTCCATCGGATAGTCCTCAGGGATGAGGGAACCGGCGGGTGTCGTCTGA
This sequence comes from uncultured Desulfocapsa sp., assembly GCA_964459485.1. Taxonomy (GTDB): domain Bacteria; phylum Desulfobacterota; class Desulfobulbia; order Desulfobulbales; family Desulfocapsaceae; genus Desulfocapsa. The sequence goes on from CAYWMZ010000057.1 coordinate 3,000, forward strand.
TCATAGGGGCTAGGCTCTCTCACGTCTTGATCAAAAACATTACGAGCAGACAGCGCCAAATCCCAATGCTTAGCAATATTCTCTCTTCTGAGAGTCAAATTGACTGAATTATAATCACCTGTATCATCCCTCGGGTCTCCCTCAGCCCTTGGTTGCTCTCCGACCCAGAACCATTGCCCGTTAAGATCCCATTCTGGTAAAAAGCTCCAGTTGGCCTCGGTATAAAATTGCCATTCTGGTGTATCAGCAATCAGTTGATTCGTCTCTTTGTCCTTGGAACGTTGATAAGAAACATTTCCCTTAAGGTACAGGCTCTCAAAAACTTGCCAGTTAGCCTCCACCTCGAAGCCATGCCCCTGTTGCGCTGTGTAATTCTCAGCTTGTGAAGGTAAAGTGCCTATGAATGCAATCATCCCTTTGATTTCATAATAGAAAAAACTTGGCACAACACGTAGGTATTTTGTTGGTTGCCAGTCAAAGGCCAACTCGTAGGTATCTATGGTTTCGGGTTCAATTGATGCATTTCCCCGATTAACGGGATTACCTTGAATGTACTGCTCTGAAAAGGAGGGGGCGCGGAAAGCTCGACCGTACATAAGCTTACTGGTCAGGTCATAACGAGTTTCCCACACCAGTGCTATCCGTGGATTTATGGTGCTTCCAAAATCATCGTAGTTATCGTAGCGTATGCCTGCTGTGAATTCCCAACCCTTGGCAAAAGCCCATTCATCTTGTGCAGAGAGATACCAGAGAAAACGAGTCTGATTATCCATAAAAATGTACGGAGTTCCCTTAACACTCTCCAGCCTTCCAAATTGCGTGGAAATTCCAGGCCCAAAATTTTTAAACTCATCGGTATCCATGCTATAATATTTGACACCGAGACTAAAACGTAAGGCGTGATCAACAATGTTGCCATAGTTACCAACAGTCTCAAGCCCCGTGGTATGAATAGTAACCCTTGGCTCACCAATCATATTTATTTCGTTTGAGGGGAAAAACTGAAAATGATTTTCGCTATTTTGATAAAGATATGTCCCACGCAGTGAGAGATCCAGTCCAGAAATCAGATCTTCATTGTTATACTCCAGATCAACCAGATATTGCGTATTCTTGATAACAGACTCGTCCCCATTAAGAGCCTGTATAGCACCAGCCCCCATCCCTGTTTCATCAACCCAGGAGCCGTAAAAACGGCCAACCCAATGATCGTCTTTATTCATGGCAATATTCAGATCAACCTGCTGAGCGCTTGTATCCAAAGCCCCGGGTGTCAATGAAGGTGATCCGCTGCCAAGTCTATCCTGGTTGATTGTACGGTTACTATCGCCATCTGTTTTGCGGACTTCAACTCCTGAGACAATATCCCAACCGCTATAATCTGCCCCATGTTGAAGCCAGAGATCAACACTATCAAATGAGCCATAACGAATACCAGATTCAGTACCCGCCACCTCATGTCCATCTTTGGTAATAACATTAATTGTACCGGAGAAGGCGTCGGCACCATGTACTGCAGAACCTGGGCCCCGAACGACCTCAACCCTTGAAATCATGGCAACGGGCATATTGAACCTGTGAAAGCGCCCTCCATCAGCCACATCGGTTAACGGTATGCCATTAAGTAACAATAAAACTTGAGGATTCATACTCGTATGTATTCCCCTGATGGACCAGATAGAAGAAAAGATATTGAGACCGGAAGGCGCCACATGCAGCCCTGGGACAGTCTCCAAAATTTCATCAAGGGAGGTAGCACCCATCTTTTTTATTTCTTCAGCCGTGATAACCGAGGCCACTGAAGGAGCTAAGTGGATTGGTTTCAAGGAACCAGTAGCTGAAACCAGTAAGCGATCAGCTCGGTAGACGTCATCCTCCGAGAGATCTGTCTTAGGGAACATGGCTTCATACGCTTTTATATTTTCGTTGCTGGATTCCTCTGCCAGGGTGGCTAAAGGTGTTAAGAGAGTCATCATAATAAAAGTGGCCGCAAGATATCTTTTCTTCATCGTTTTCTTATCCAAAACTTTTCTTGAGAGAACTTCCAGAATTTAGGCAAATAGTAGTTCTTTTTGGCTACCATTGAAAAAAAGGATTTTACAGCGACCTGTATTGGGGGCCCATCAAGAAAAAACGATGGAACCAACTAACACAATCCAAGTGTATGATTTAAAGAAACCGAAAAGCAAGAGAAAACTTCAAAGTCTTTAGTCATATCAGTAAACAGAGAAGATTAGGAGGAGGAATTGTATACAGAGACGTTTACGTGTTGCCAGATGGCCCTGAAAAGCAGAAATCGACCCCAATTTACTGGAAAAAACAGAAAGTTTATTGTTGCATTTATTCGACAATCTCATTGGCCAAGGCGATTGCCTGTTTGCTGACAATCACACCAATACTTGTAGCAGTATGAATATTAAGTGCTATATGGGTACCAAGGGGAGGCATCACTCCAACTGAAGCCGGACTCTGCTTCCTCTCTAGGATATTCTTGACCATGGAGGCTGCCTGAGTGCCAATACCACCGCTATCAATGCACACAGAAAGCATAATGCCAATTTCAGTAAGGTTTATTCCCTGTCCGACACAAGCCAACTTATCCTTGATGCAACGTTCACTCAACCAACTCATATTCTCCAAGGTATAGGACTCAGGATCATTGAGTAACCAGACCCCATCCACCTGTTTGGCCAATTGTCGGTAGGCACGACGAAAGTCTTTGCTTCTGGTAATTTGCTTTTCCACCAGCGTAAGGCCAGTGATTGCTGCCGCCTTCCTGGCTTTTGCAACCATATGAGCTGAATGGCGTGGGGAAAAAATCACCCCAATCCGTTTGACTTTAGGGGCAAACATACTAAGAGTGAGAAACTGGTTCCCCGGTTCAACTTCACTGCTGATTCCCACCATATTGGACTGACCATCAAAGAATCTATACTGCTCCCAGTTAAGAACCATAGCAAAAAGAACTGGGATATCCTGATGCTTCCTCGTCCATATTTTTGCAAGATAGGTGGCTTTGGCACCAAGGGCAAAGATAAGAGAAGGATGTTCGGCAACAATTCTATCCAACAACTTTGAATCCTTAGCTATATCATCTTTGAGAGTATAGGTTTGCACCTCTTTGCCTAGCCCTACCTTAAAGGTGGCCAGTGGTTTTACAAAAATCTGCTCATTACTGCTCACCAGTGCTGTCACATGATAGATATCAGCACTTTCTGCTATACAGGGCAACAGGAGGCATATTAGAAAAAAGAGTATCTTGTTACAAAGTCTCATTTTTCCACCCACTGATATGCAACATCTGCATAAAGGAGGGGGGCGGCGACTGCTTGCCACTCTCCAAAAAAAGTTGTTTGAGCTGTGTAACCAGTTCATCATCCATTCTACTACTATTCACACAGAGAATAGGCATCGGAATTGGTGCTGAAACCGCAATTTCCTGAACCTGCTTTACAAACCGGGGGTTGACTTTTGATACCATGTCGATGGTATCTCTTCTCACCACCACGGCATCAACCTGGCCCAATACCAGCGCATAATAGCCGTCTGCATCTTTTGGTATAATAATTACATTACTCTTTGAAAAATCCAGCTTTGAATCTTTGAAATAGTGATTCAGTTGCTGCGCAGTCTCTGGTCCCATATTGGTCACAGCAATGGTTTTTCCTTTGAGTCGTTGCTTGTTCAGTTGGGAGTTTTTGCGTACCAGTAGTACCTTGGTATAGTCTTGTCGTCCTTCATGAAGAGAGGTCAGGAGAGGTGTTAAGGAAAGAGACTTTCCATAGCGATCATAATACCAGGCAGGTATTAACACTACATCCGGATTGCTCCCATGAATCAATTCGTTAAAATCAGCTTCATGGGTAACAGCCTGAAATTTACTTCCAATTTCACCCTTATCAAAAAAACGATAAACCTCTTGAGTAAGCAAAGAGAAGTTTGACTGAACCGAATCTGGAAAAAAATAGAAGAAATTAAGGGGTGTTACAGAGGTGAAAGCACTGCACAGTAGTAAAAAAAAGACACTAAAGGCCAGGAAAATGGAGCGGAATTGGGTCATGTGTAAACGAGTTTACCCTTGTAATATTTCTGATCTGAAATGTGCAAGTATAAACTATTGATCACACATAATCAAAACAATTTCTGATTACCACTAATCCTCAGCTTAGCCACTTTTGGGAAGGAGCTGTTTCGTGTCCATTATTTGGGCATCTGCGGCCTGGACGGCCGTAGCAGAGCCCCCACGGATGGGTTTATGGCGTCCCATATAATGGACACGGAATAGCTCCGGTTTAGCAAAGCTGAGTTTCGATGGTAATCAGAAAACAATTTATATTAAGTCAGTAATTCCCGTTTTACCTTGCTGACCAGCACTAAAGCGAGATATTTGTAAAAATTTTGTCACATTGACAGTTGTCCATGCCCGACTTGTACTTCACCAGGCAATAAGCTGCTTGTCATCTCTTCGGTGAATACCTGGGGGACGGTATTGTTTTTCATGTTTGCACTCCCGAATTAATGACCATTGATGTGGCAGACATACCTCAAAACACTGGATTATAGTCAAAAAAGTGGTTGGTTTGCAACCTGCGATACGTTCGTGTTTCGCTCCTGGCCACAAAGGAATTGGTCACCGCACCGGTTGCCGTAAATCGTACCCCCTCCAGGAACTCTCCGTCAGTGACTCCAGTCGCTGCAAAGGAGACCTTACTGGAGTTGATCATATCTTCTACCCGAAAGATATGATCCAGATCATCTATACCATGGCTTCTGGCTTCTTCGTGATCCGCCGCATCTTCATAGTGTATCTTCCCCTCCATATAGCCCCCCAGACAACTGATGGCCGCTGCCACAACAGTCCCTTCCGGGGCAAAGCCATAGCCCATATAAATATCCGCCTTTTCACCATGAATAGCGGCAAGGCATCCAGAGATTTCGCCCTCTTCAATAAGTTTGATTCGGGCCCCGCAATTCCGAACTTCGTTAATCAGCTCCTGGTGTCTCTTCCGGTTCAGAATACAGACTGTGACATTCTCAGTATATTTTCGGAGTACCCTTGCCACCCGTTTTACATTGGCACTGGGTGATTGCTTAATATCGATCACCTCACCAACTGCCGGGCCCACTACAATTTTATACATACGAAGATTAGGGACAGACTGGATGGATCCTTCTTCTGCAATAACCGTATAGGAGGTGGCATTGTTGCGACCATCCGCTGCGGCATGCTGGGCCTCAAGAGCCACCACCATAAGATCCATCTCTGGCCCCCCTTCACCTAACTGTATGGGGAGCGGAACGATTCCCTCCCTGCCCCGGAACCTGTCATTCACAACTGTTGCATTGATCATCAGGCGGTTGAGGGTTTTGGTAATTGCCTGCCTGGCCTGATTTAAGATACTGTCATGCTTTCCAAGCCCCTGAATCCGTGCGGCAGTAAGTGCCGCCATTTCAGTGGCCCTGACAATCTCCATTCCATAGTTTATATTCATTCTTTAATCCCGGATAACAAATTCACACGGTATGGCTCAATTTATTAATGCGCTGCAAAAGGGCGGCGGACTGCTTTTTAAGAAATTCCCCCTTGGCCGTATCTTTGATCTTCATGGGTTGCCGAAACTCATCAATGAGTTCAATGTCCAGGGGTGCCGACTCCAGATTACGGGCGGCTTTCTGCATCTCTTCAGGAGTGGGAAGAATGATCCCGAACAACTGATATGGGGTGTGTACCAGGGCATGGCCCCGATTGTAATAGGCGGCTGCAAAGCCGCCATCAACATTAATGGCTACCCCGTCACTGGAGGCCATGGAGTGCCCTTTGGTGTAATCAACAGGAGTATGGCCATAGACCACCCGTTTAATGCCAAACTCCTCCTGCATCTTCTGTTTGAAAGCGTCGGTCTTCATATTACTCTTCCAGAAGAGACTCCTCTCTACATGGGTCTCGGGATCTACCAGGAAGTAGCGTTCAAAGGTCTTCATGGCGTGTTTGCCAAAAAATGGAGACTTGGGC
>CAYWMZ010000058.1:0-8951 GCA_964459485.1 uncultured Desulfocapsa sp.
GAAGGTGGCTATGAAAGTGGGCTTTGCCCGCTTTTTTTTATGCCTGTTTGAAGGGGGCAAGACAAAATCAGATAGGGCTGTATGAGTGATTATGTAATTGAAAATATTCAAGAATTCCTTGACGGTGTTCTTCCTGCCATAGATCTTGAACTTGTGGAGATTCAGTATCGTCAGGAGGGTGAAGGCTGGGTGCTTCGCATTTTCCTTGATGGGCCGGATGGGATTGGACTTGACCAGTGTGCTACGGTGAGTCGGGAGATCAGTGTTTTTCTTGATGTCGAGGACATCATCCCCCATGCCTTTCACCTGGAAGTTTCCTCTCCCGGGCTTGAGCGATCTCTGGTAAAGGCGGCTGACTACAAACGTTTTGCCGGGAAGAAGGCCCGCATTAAAGTGCGGCATCCCATCGCTGGTCAGAAGATCTTTGTCGGTCTGATTGGAGAGTCGGATGAGCATGGCTTTAGCCTGCTCTATGAGGATGGCAGTCAGGATCGTTTTACTTTCGATCAGCTCAAAAAGGCCAGGCTCAGTTTATAAAAAAAGAACAATAGAATATATCTCACTTTAAGAGAAACGAAACATACTATATATAAAAATAAGTTTTTTTTACGGGGAATGACATGCTTTCGGATTTAAAACGCATCATCGATCAAATATGCAGGGACCGAGGCTTTGATAAGAAACTTCTTATTGAAGCTATTGAAGAGGCCGTGGAATCTGCGGCCAAGAAAAAACTCGGTGCAAGGCGTGATGTTGAGGTTCGCTTCAATGAGGAGTTTGGAGAGGTCGAGGTCTTTCAGTTTCGTACAGTTGTAGAAGAAGTTGAAGATGAGCAGACGGAAATCTCTCTTGAGGAAGCAAAGCTGCTGGATCCCGAAGTTCAGCTTGAAGATGAGCTGGGCGAGAAGATGGAGAACATTGAGGATCTTGGGCGAATTGCCGCCCAGTCTGCCAAGCAGGTCATCATTCATAAGATGAAAGACGCCGAGCGTGATGTTATCTACGAAATGTTTAAGGATAGAAAAGGCGAGGTGGTCAGCGGAATCGTGCAGCGTTTTGAACGTGGTAATATGGTAGTTAATCTTGGCCGTACCGATGCTATCCTGCCCCGTGATCAGCAGATCCCCAAACGTTCTTTTAAACAGGGTGACCGTATTCGCGCCTACCTTGATGATGTGCGTCAGAACGCCAGAGATTCACAGCTGATCCTGTCTCGTACCTGTAACGATTTCCTTGCTAAACTCTTTACCATGGAGGTGCCAGAGATTGCAGAGGGTATAGTGGAAATCATGGGTGTCAGTCGTGAGCCTGGTTTTCGAGCCAAGATTGCTGTCAGCTCTCTTGAGACCGACGTGGATCCCGTTGGAGCCTGTGTTGGTATGAAAGGTTCTCGGGTACAGAACGTGGTTCAGGAGTTACAGGGTGAGCGCATCGATATCGTCCCCTGGAGTCCTGATCCTGCCAAGTATGTTTATAATGCCCTGGCCCCGGCCCACGTCTCCATGGTCATGGCCGACGAAGAGGCCAAGACCCTTCTGGTTGTGGTTCCAAACGACCAGCTCTCTCTGGCCATTGGCCGACAGGGGCAGAATGTTCGTCTGGCATCACGGCTCCTGGGCTGGCGTATCGATGTCAAGAGTGAGCAGCGTTATGCAAACCTTGAAGATCCTGGCTATCTGTCCCTGCTTGCCATCGATGGAATCGAAGAACCCCTGGCCGATCAGCTTCTGGCCCGTGGTATCTTTGCCATTGAGCGTCTGGCTGAGGCCACAGTAGAGGATCTTATCGTTATTCGCTCCCTTGATGAAGAGCAGGCCCAGCACTTGATTGATACTGCGGCCAAAATGATTGCAGAGGGTGTGGTGACGGCCTCCTTTGGTGAGCCGACGGGAGAGGATGAACCGGAAGTTTCCAAGACTGATCCAGATCCAGAACTGGAAGTAGGTTCAGAACTGGAAGTAGATCCAGAACCGGAAGTAAGTCTGGAACCGGAAGTAGATCCAGAACCAGAAGTAGATCTGGAACCGGAAGTAGATTCGGAACCGGAAGTAGATTCGGAACCGGAAGGAGAGTCGGAACCGGAAGGAGAGTCGGAACCGGAAGTAGATGGCAATGTTGTATCTGTTCCTGAAGAAGAAGCTCCGGTTGTTAGTGAAATGGAGGCAGTCTCAGCAGAAGAGACGGTTGTCGTTGAGTCTGGAAACGAGAAGGTAGATGACACCGCAGAACAGCCTGCAATGGATGAGCAGAAAGAGGGCTGATACGGTTATTCGAACCTGTGTTGTCTGTCGTAAGCGCATGCAAAAGGTATCTTTGAAACGTTATGTGTGGCAGGCTCAGACGGGGACTGTAGTTCTGGATGAGAGGCGTGACATGCCTGGAAGAGGAGCGTATTGCTGTGAAAATGAGATATGCAGAGAGCGTTTTCTGACCAGAAAGCAGGGCTGGAAAAGGGCCTTTCGACTGAATTGAAGTGTTTAAAGTTGTTATTTATTTATTGGTGTTCTGTAACAGAACCGGGAATGACAGGAGTAGGCAATGAGTAGGGTTAGGGTTTATGAATTGGCCAAAGAGGCCGGCATGGCCAGCAAGGTTTTGGCTGAGAAACTGATTGGGCTTGGATATGATATCAAAGGTCATAGTTCAACGGTTGATGAAGATACGGCCTTGAAAATCCGTAAAGAGGTTCTGCAGAGTTCGGCTTCTAAGTTGGTGGAGAAACGAATTGATGCAGATACCGCAGGAGCCACCGTCATTCGCCGTCGGGCCACTGTTATTCGGAGACGTCCCAAGAAAGAACCCGAAGAGGAAGTGGCACAATCTGCTGTCCCTGAGGCTGAAGAAGCTGTGGCTGAGGCCATGGTCGAAGTTCAGGGCAGTGCTGCTGAAGAGCTGACCGCTTCTGTGCCGGTGACCGCTGCTGAAGAGAATGCCCCCGTGGTCGAGGCCAGTGAAGCGGTCCCTGCTGCTGCGAAGGTCTCTCAGGAGGGTGCCCCATCACCGGAGAAGGCTGAGCCCGAGAAAGTGTCGGCTGTCGTTGTCAAACCAGGTGTTCCCTCTAAGACCGGGATCGCAAAGGTTGTGGGAACCATAGAGCTTCCCAAGGAAGAGCCTAAAAGTCAGTCGCCACGCCGCAAAAGTGGTCGCCCGCCTGTACGCAGGTCAGGGCCTAGACCTCAGGATAATCAGCCACCTGCTGATCCAGCCGCAGCAAATCGTGGCAAGAAAAAAGGGAAAAAGGGTGGTGTCCATGAGACGGAAGACGAAGCCCGTAAGAGCGCTAAAGGCGGCTGGAAAGGTGCCAAGAAGGGACGCAAAAATGTGAGAGTTACCCGTTTTGGCTATGAGGGTGATCACTATGGTAAGCGTGGCAGGAGAGGTCGAGGCAAGGCCAAAAGTTCCCCTGTACTGCCCGCAGCCGAGATGAAGGCCTCCAAAAAACGGATCACTGTTTATGAGACCATCAGTGTGGGTGATTTGGCCCACCGTATGCGTGTTAAGGCCAATGAGATCATTTCAAAACTCATGGGACTTGGTGTTATGGCAACCGTCAATCAGGCACTCGATGTGGATACAGCCGTACTCGTTGCATCTGATTTTGGCTACGAAGTGGAGCAGGGTATCACCGAAGAGCTTGGTGTTGAGCAGCTTGATAAGCAGGAAGCGGGTGGCGAAGCCGTACCACGCTCCCCGGTCATCACCGTTATGGGCCATGTTGATCACGGAAAGACCTCCATCCTTGATGCCATTCGTAAGACCGACGTGGCAGATGGTGAGGCGGGTGGCATTACCCAGCATATCGGGGCCTATCATGTGCAGTCCGATTCTGGAGATGTGACCTTTGTCGATACTCCCGGCCATGCAGCGTTCACCGAAATGCGCTCCCGAGGCGCCCAGATTACAGATCTTGTGATCCTTGTGGTTGCAGCCGATGATGGTGTTATGGATCAGACCCGTGAGGCCATCCATCATTCACAGGCTGCCAATGTACCCATCATCGTTGCTGTCAATAAAATCGATAAGGAAAATGCTGATCCAGAACGGGTTAAGCGTGAACTAGCCGAGCTTGACCTTGCCCCTGAAGAGTGGGGTGGTCAGACCATCTTTGTTGAAATCTCTGCCAAAAATAATATCGGTATCGATACCCTGTTGGAAAATATCGAACTGATGTCTGAGATGATGGAGTTGAAGGCTGACCCTGAACGGAAGGCGAGGGGCCGTGTTGTTGAGGCCAAGCTTGATAAGGGCCGGGGTGCAGTTGCCACCGTCCTGATCCAGGAGGGTACCGTCCGTGCCGGAGATCATTTTGTGGTCGGCCAGTTCAGCGGCAAGGTTCGGGCACTGCTCAACGATAAGGGCAAACCCATCAAGAGTGCCGGGCCCTCCATGCCGGTTGAAGTTCAAGGGATCACCGGAGTACCTTCAGCGGGCGATGAGTTCGTTGTGGTAACCGATGAGAAGATGGCTAAGAATGTGGCCCAGGTACGAACCTTAAAAGCCCGTGAAAGCGAGCTTGCCGCAGGATCGAAGGTTTCACTGGATTCCCTCTTTGAGAAGCTGAGTGAAGGGGATGTTCAGGAACTGCGCATTGTGCTTCGTGCCGATGTTCAGGGAACCCTTGAGGCCTTTGGCAAGGCTGCCGAAAAACTCTCCACCGATGAGGTGAAGGTGAAGATCCTTCATGAGGGTACTGGCACTATGACAGATTCCGATGTCCTGCTGGCATCCGCATCCGATGCCATCATCATCGGTTTTAATGTGCGGCCCTCTGGTAAGGTGAAGGAGCTGGCCGTTAAAGAGAATGTGGATATGCGTTCCTATGACGTTATCTATCATGCCCTCGATGACATTACCCAGGCCATGGTTGGTATGCTGGCACCTGATGTTGTGGAAGATGTGATTGGTAATGCCGAGGTTCGCGAGACATTTCAGGCACCTAAGGTGGGAACTATTGCCGGTTGTTCTGTTGTTAGTGGTAAGATCCTGCGCAATTCCTCCGTCCATGTGCTTCGTGACGGGGTGGTAGTGTACACCGGGAAGATCGAATCTTTGAGGCGCTTTAAGGAAGATGCCAAAGAGGTACTGTCCGGTTATGAGTGTGGTATATCCATTGAAAACTTCAACGATATTAAGGTTGGCGACAATCTTGAGGCCTTTGTAATGAAGGAAGTTGCGGCAACCCTTGGAGCTACTTTGCATGAGAAGGATGCCCAGAAGAAGGCAGAGGAAACTGAGGAGTAACGGCCTAGCCGTGTATTATGTGGGATCCTAAAGAAACTATAGAGTCCGTTGGACTGGGCAAGATCGAACGAAAACGCTCCACCCGGGTGGCGGATGTCATCCAGATGGAGTTGTCGCTCTTCTTTTTGCAGAAGGTTCGGGATCAGAAACTGAGTGATGTAACCATTACCCGGGTGGATGTTACCGATGACCTTAAGAGTGCCCGGATATTTTACACCGTAACAGGTGGTGAGCGACCCCGGAAAAAGGCCTCTTCTGCGTTGAAGAATGCCACCGGATTTGTGCGTAGCCATCTTGCAAAGATTCTGAACCTTCGGTACACCCCGGCACTGAAATTTATCTACGATGCCAAGGCCGAAAAGGTTCGTGAGATGGAGGTGCTCCTCGATGAGATCGCCTCGGAGCGAACCCGCGGTGACGATGATTCCTGAAGCTATTCCGGCTCTTATCCGGGACGCAAGCCATGTGCTGCTTGCCACCCATATCCACCCGGACGGGGATGCCTTGGGTTCTCTGCTCGGGCTGGCGGATGTCCTTGAGTCCGCTGGAAAAAAAGTTTTCTGTTATCTTGACGACACCGTATCTCCCCTCTATTCCTTTCTCCCTACCATTGATCGTGTTAGCACTGATCTTGATGCTGCCCTCTCTTTCGCCGGGCCATCCCCTGCTGAAGGGAAAGATGTTGTGGCCATTGCCCTTGACTGCGGTGATGCGGAACGGTTAGGTGCTGCAAAAGATAAATTGCTCTCTATTTCACCCTTTATTGTTATTGACCACCACCGTGGGCACCGTGATTTTGGTGATCATCGCTGGCTTTTGGGGAACTGCTCCTCAACTGGTGAGATGGTGTATGAGCTGAGTCTGGCCATGGCCATGGAGGTGTCAACTGTTGCTGCCTTCTGTCTCTATGTTGCTCTCGTCACCGATACCGGTTCTTTTCGTTATGAGAGTACCAGTCCCAGAACCCTGCGTATTGCAGCCGATCTGGTGGAGAAGGGGGTACGCCCAGATGAAATCGCCGAGAAGGTATACGATAACTACACCCTGGCTCGTTTGCGGTTGATGGAACTGGTGCTTTCTACACTGGTTGTTGAGGCCGATGGTCAGGTGGCCATAATCCAGGTTGACGCCCATATGTTTTCCCAGAGTGGGGCCTGTAGTGATGATGTGGAAGGTTTTATTAACTATCCTCGTTCGCTTCGTTCTGTGAAGGTTGCAGCGTTTATAAAAGAAACAGAGAAGGGGGCGGTTTCTGTGAGTCTGCGGGCTAAGGGCGATGTTGATGTTTCTGTCATTGCCGCCGGTTTTGACGGTGGTGGCCATAAAAATGCCGCCGGATTTCGCTTCGTTGATAGATCCATCGATGAGGTGCAGGCTATCGTTTTAAAAGCCCTGCACCAGGCTGTTGCCTGATAACCTCCGTTGCTGTGATGAATAGTGAATTTGAGGCTGGCGCCTTTCTGATAGATAAACCCGAAGGTTCTAGTTCCTTTTATATGGTGCGTAAGGTGCGCAAGGCTCTTTCGATGAAGAAGGTCGGGCATGCTGGCACCTTAGATCCATTTGCCACCGGGCTGCTTGTTATCTGTGCCGGGCGTCCGGCAACTAAGATGATCAGCCAGATCATGCATGGTGACAAAGAGTATCTGGCCACCATACGCCTCGGCATTGAAACCACTACCCTGGATCCGGAGGGTGAGGTAACAGCAAATCGCCCTGTGGGCCACCTTTCAGAAGAGGTGGTTGAGGAGTGTTTGCAGCAGTTCCGTGGTGATCTGCTCCAGGTACCGCCTATCTATTCCGCCTTGAAGCATAAAGGAAAACCCCTCTATCACTATGCCAGACAGGGGATAGCCATAGAAAAGCCGCCGCGCAGTGTAAGCATCTACACCCTGGAACGTACCGATGGTGCAGTGGAGCTCAGTGACAGAAGCCCCTACCTCACCATCCGGGTGGTGTGCAGCAAGGGAACCTATATTCGTACCCTGGGTGCCGACATTGGAAAAGTACTTGGCTGTGGAGCATATTTGACAGCCCTGCGCCGGGTCAGAAGTGGCTGTTTTCACGTCCGTGACAGTGTGGCTGGGCGCTGTCTATCCAAAACAGATGCCAGGGAAAGGCTTCTGGAAAAGGTCTTATCTGTCCCTGATCTCTGTAATCTGTTGCAATAATTGTGTGACATGGTACATGGTATAGGTAGAAAAAAGTTTGAACAGTCCCCGCCACCGGGATTTGGTTATAATATATCGAAAATAATTGCTTTATATATACAGAAACAGGAGGTTTGTCTTGGCACAATCAGCACTGAAAAAAAATGAAATCATCGAGAAGTTTAAGCTTCATTCCAATGATACCGGTTCTTCCGAGGTACAGATTGCACTGATCACCGATAGGATTCAGTATCTTACCGATCATTTCAAGGTCCATAAGAAAGATCACCATTCCCGTCAGGGTCTGTTGAAACTCGTTGGTCAGAGAAGAAGCCTGCTCGATTACCTCAAGAAAAAGGATGTCACTAAGTACCGTGACCTTATTGAGGCTCTTGGCATTAGAAAGTAAGCGTTATCTCTAAGGGATGCATTTGGTATCCCTTTCTTGTAAATATGGCACCCAACCTGGTGCCGATTGATCACTCAGGTGTATTATTGCTCCTCATGGGCAATGGTGCGCCTGTTTTTTTTGATCAATCAACCATGCTGCAATAGGGCAGCTGGAGAAAAAAATTATGTTTAAAAAAGTTGAAGTTGAAGTTGGTGGCAAGACCATTTCCGTTGAAACCGGAAAGGTCGCCAAACAGGCGGATGGTTCCGTTATCCTGCAGTGTGGCGGAACTGTTGTTCTGGTAACTGCTGTTGCCGGAAAAGAGAATAAGCCGGAACTTGGTTTTCTGCCCCTCACCATTGAGTATCAAGAGCGCATGGCCGCTGTAGGGCGTATCCCCGGTAACTATTTTCGCCGTGAGATCGGACGTCCCAGTGATCAGGAAGTTTTGACCTGTCGTATCATCGATCGCCCCCTGCGTCCCCTCTTTGCCGATGGCTACTATTCAGAGACTCAGATCATCGCCACTGTCCTTTCAGCTGATCAGCAGAATGATCCTGATGTCCTTGCCTTAAACGGAGCATCCTGCGCCCTTACCATCTCAAATATACCCTTTAAGGGACCCATTGCCGGTGGCCGTGTTGGCTATATTGATGGCGAGTATGTCTTAAATCCCACCAAGTCGGAACTGGAAAATTCCCGCATGGATGTGATGGTTGCCTGTACCAGTGAAGCCGTGACCATGGTTGAAGGAAAGGTCGATACCATGACAGAAGAGGAAGTCCTTGATGGCATCTTCTTCGTCTTTGATCAGGTTCAGCCCATGATTGATATGCAGATTGATCTCCAGGGATCAAACGGCAAAGAAAAACGTGTTGTGGAGCCCATTCCGGTAAATGAAGAGCTTCTGGCCAAGGTCAAAGAGATTTCTGCAAAAGGCATGGCAGAGGTAATCGCCACAGCCGATAAGATGGAACGTGGCAGTGCTTACGATGCCCTTAAAAAAGAAGTTGTTGCAGAGCTTGAAAGTGACGATGCTGATGCCAAAGAGATCAGCAACCTTCTCTCAAAAGTGAAAAAGACCACCATGCGTGCCAAGATTGTGGATGAGGCAGTTCGCCTTGATGGTCGTTCCTTTGATCAGGTTCGTCCCATCGCCAGCGAAGTTA
>CAYWMZ010000059.1:0-8889 GCA_964459485.1 uncultured Desulfocapsa sp.
ATAATGAACACGAAACAGCTCCTTCCCAAAAGTGGTTCAGCTGAGGATTAGTGGTAATCGGAATTGACTATGTCTGTTCTGTTATTTGTGGATGGAGCACACCGTGGAGTGTTTCTGCCAGCTGCTGCTTGGTGATGGGTTTGGGAAGGTAGTCCTTGACTCCCAGGGCCAGGGCCTGCTCTCTGGTGAGTGACTCACTGAAACCGCTACAAATAATGATGGGGAGATCAGGTCTCAGGGCAATCAGGTTCCGGCTCAGGTCTAACCCGGTGACATTGGGCATGGTCATATCGGTGAGTAACAGGTCAAATGCTGTGATATTATGCTGCATCCAATTGAGGGCCGCACTGGAGTTTGTAAAGGGAATGACGCTGTAGCCGAGTTGGGACAGTGCCCTGTCGACGATATCCACCAGAAAATTTTCATCATCCACCAGAACAATGCGTTCAGTTCCTGGCGGGAGAGGGCCCGGGGTGCTGGCTGGCTCTGGTTTTTCCTCAGTTGCGACGGTGGGGAGAAGGATACGAAAGCTACTCCCCTCTCCAGGACTACTGGTCACGGTAATACTGCCGCCATGCTGCTGGGTGATACCGTGGCTGACCGACAGTCCGAGTCCGGTTCCCTGGCCCTTGGCCTTGGTGGTGAAAAAGGGGTCAAAAATTTTATTCATGGTCTGCTTATCCATCCCGCAGCCATCATCGCTGATTATGAGCTCGAGGCAGGCTCTTGTCGGGATCGCTCCTGTTCCAATTCGTTCTTTTTGTAACGGGGGAATGCCGGGTTGTAATGAGATGGAGATGCACCCCTTAGCCTCTGACAGAGCGTGTTTGGCATTGGTGCAGAGGTTGAGGATTACCTGGTGCAACTGGGTTGGGTCTCCCTTGATCTGGCCACAGGTTGGATCGATGTCTTGCTGGAGGTGAATCGTTGATGGCAGGGAGGCCTTGAGAAGTTTGACGGTCTCTTCGATGATTGAACGAAGGTTTACCGTCTGAAATTCTTCACTGTTCTGACGGCTGAAGGTCAGGATCTGTTTGACCAGTTCAACAGCGCGTTTCCCGGCTATTATCACTTCGTTCAGGTCGTCTTCTGCTGCACTCTCTTCGGGCAGGGCTAGTTTTGCCATTTCGGCAAAGCCCAGGATCGCTCCGAGGATATTGTTAAAGTCATGGGCAATACCACCAGCAAGGGTACCGATCGCCTCCAGCTTTTGTGCCTGATGTAGCTGTTGTTCCAGCTCTCGTTCATGGGTTACATTCTGCTTTACAGCCACGAAATTAGCGATCTTGTCATCACCATCTTTGATGGGAGAGATTGTGGCATTCTCCTGAAGCAGGCTGCCATCTTTTCTCTTATTGGTGAGATGGCCCTGCCAGGTTTTCCCTGCAAGGATGGTCTCCCACAACTCCTGATAAAAGGCCTGACTGTGCTTGCCGCTTTGCAGGATACGTGGATTGTTTCCCAGTGCTTCTTCACGGTTATAGCCGCTGTGATATTCAAAGGCGGGGTTGACATACTGGATAAGGCCCTGGCAATCGGTGATAATGATGGTATCACTACTCTGTTTAATGGCCCTGGCGAGCAAGCGGCGTTCTTTCTCGCCTACAACACGTTCTGTGATATCCCTGGTGATGGCCAGGATATGTGGTTGACTGTCTATCTCCACAATAGTTGCAGACATCAGACCGGAGATGACACGGCCATTTTTGCAGATGAATTTTGCTTCCAGATTCCGGAAACTGCCTTTTTCCAGCAAGGTATCCACAGCCCACTCCCGGTCGGCTGGATTATGCCAGATATTCAGTTCGAATGAGGTCTTGCCAATGACATCTTCTTGGATGTAGCCCAGGATATGGCAAAAGCCCTCGTTAATCTCTACATAGCTGCCATCCATGGTATTGAGGGTGATAGCATCGGGATTTGTAGTAAAGGCAATGCGGAATTTTGCTTCACTGGCTGCGAGAGATCGACGCAGTGCGGTCTCCTCTTCCAGGAGTTCATGTAAGGATCGTGTCTTCTTTCGGATTTGCCAGCGGCAGTAAATAATGGAGAAACAGGCCAGGATGAGGAAGAAGATGGCTATGGTATGGGCTTTTTTCAGCCAGTCGAATCCTGTCCATTGTGTATTACCAAACAGCCAGCTGGTAATGGACTGGTTGGGGGCATTCTGGGAGCCTCCCTGTTTGTCAAGAAAGGTCACGGGCTGGTTGGCATAGACAACCTCAACATGGAGCAGCCTTTTCTCGGCTGCAATTCCAAAATGAGGCAGGAGGCAGGAGATAACAAGTAGGGCTGTGGTGAGGATGAGAAGAAGTCCTGTGAGTAGCTTTTTACACATTGTTGGGCAGCAGAATTTGTGGGAAAATTGGAGTGTCTCTGTGTAGTCAAGTTGAGTCTATCATTTTCGAGGAACAAGTAAAAAGAAAATGTGGGGCGAGACTATTTTTGACACCAGTAGATGCGCACCTGGGCGGCCTGGCCCGGAGACTGAGGAAAATCGAGGGCGGGCCTGAGGCGGATGACCTCTGGGAAGATATCTTCCAGGGTGTTCAGGTAGTAGGAGTCACGGCCCGCCTGGTGATTGTTGGCAAAAAGGGCAGTACCGCCCTCTGCCAGAATTTCATGGATGGTGGCGGCAAGAAGGGGCCATTCCTTTTCCACATGAAAGCCTTTACCTTTGGCGGCTGCGGCAAAGACGGGCGGATCGCAGATAATAGTGTCAAAGGGGACGAAAGAGTGGGGGGCACGCTCCTTTTTACGCAGCTGCCGAGCCAGCCACTTACGACTGTCCTCTTTGATAAATTTGGCATTGCCACGGTCTGCCATCCTGTTCTTGGCAGCATTTTCCCGACCCTGCTTGAGACAGCCTGCGGCAAGATCCACAGAAAACACCACCTCTGCCCCGGCCGCCAGGGCATGGATGGAAAAGGAACAGCTAAAGGCAAAGAGGTTGGCCACCCGTTTTCCCTTTGATATGGCAGCAATACGACGTCTACAATCACGCAGATCAAGGAAGAGCCCTGGATGTTGCCGTTTGTTAAGATGTATCTGGAACTGAAGTTCTCCTTCACGTACCCAGAAGGATTCAGGGGACGGCTCTCCCCAGGTACTCATATCGGCAAAGAGTCGTTTTTTATGGGGATCCCGGAGATTGCACTTCAGCACCCCGCCCCGGCAGTGGCATACCCGGCACACTGTTTCCAGCATTTTCTTGTTCTGTTTAAGCAGTGACCGGGCAGAGAGTGTTTCGTCAAAGCCGTTGACACAGAGCCAATCTCCGTACTTGTCGATACTTAGGCCGGAGCTGTGTTCTCCTCGATGCAGGAGGCGCAGGCTGTCGCTGCAAGTTGTCAGAAAAGGATACCGTTTTTCCAGCAGTGCCAGCAGAGCGGCCTCTTTTGTCCTGCCTTCCAGGTATACAGAAAAACTGCGAGGCAGGGCTACTGTCAGATCCTGTTCGATTCCCGGCCACTGGATTCCACTGCAATGGAGGCAGAGTCGCACGAACTCCGGGCCGCCATATTCCGTGTCCCCGACAAGCGGGATACCGGATGCCGCCGCATGGCGCCGTATCTGGTGCCTGCGGCCTCGATGAATAGAGGCCTCATAGAGGGCATATTCACCATGGCTGGCAATAGTTGTAAAACGGGTGGTGCAGGGTTTGCTATCAAGAGGATCTGTGCAGTTCCAGGAACCTCTTGAACTGCTTTTTGCCACAAAGGAGTAGCGTTTCTCGGCCTTGTTCCCTTCATGAATTTGCTGCGCCTCCGCCACAGCCCCTGGGCGTAAGGCAAAGAGGATCACTCCACTGGTACCCTTGTCGAGACGGGAACAGATATGGGGCCGAAGGTCGTGGTGCAGCTCCAGCCACTCCACGAGGCCAATATCACCCTCATGGGCTCTGTGAGTGGAAATACCGGAGGGTTTATCCACCACCAGCCATTTTGTGTCCTGGTAAAGAAATGTCATCGTTCGGGTGTTTTGGGTTTCGCTTTTTTGTTTCAGGTTGTTTGGGGAAGATTCACAATAACACAGACACCACCCTTTGCATCCCCTCTATTCTCGGCATGGATTGTTCCCTGGTGGTGCTCCACAATACTGCGTACTATGTAGAGGCCAAGTCCTAAGTGGGGAGAACCCCCTTTCTGGCTGCGCAGTGAGACCATGGAATTAAAGATCTGGCCCAGCATATCGGGGGCAATCTCTGGCCCTTCATTACAGACCCGAAGTTCTATCTGCCCCCGGCGATGTGTCAGTTCAATGGGTATCTTCGTATCAGGTGTGTGAAAGGACACTGCATTGTCGATGAGTTTTTCCAGCATCTGCCGCAACCTGTCGGGATCGCCATGGATTGTTACGGGGGCACCGGGAACCTGAAGCGTAAAATCTACATTGGGATAGCTTGGCTGGAGGCCATATTCCAGCCACATGCTAAGGGCTGCTGCCAGATCGAAGTCTTCGGGGTAGTCCTGATCCAGGGCTTCTGTGAGGGAGGTGGCATCCCGAATGGCGGTGAGCAAGGACTCCATGCGCTGCACATCACGCAGAGCCCACGCCATATACTCCCGTACCTGGCGTTCCGGTTTTTTGAGCTCTTTTTCCATATTTTTAAGGGAGGCGGCGATTCCGGCCAGGGGAGTGCGCATCTCATGTTCCAGATTGTCGGCCATGTTCTCTCGGTATTCGTTCTGTTCTTTAAGCTGTCTTAGCATATTGGCCAGGGTGCGGCCTAGATCCCCAATCTCATCTTTGGCACGCACTGCGCTGATTTCAGCCACTATCCGGCCATCTTTAGCAATTGCGCTTGCCGCCTGGTTACGTAATCTGCGGATTCGGCTGGAGATTCGTGAGGCAAAGAGCAGGAGCCCTAACCCGATGACCACAAAGGCCAGGACGGTGAGGCCGATGGACTCCTCTATCATTCGATTTTTCAGAGCCAGGATGGAGTTGGTGGTCTGTTCCACCACCACTGCTCCCACGATAGTATTGCCATCGCGCAGGGGGGTGATGGCCGCCATGACTTCCACCTGAGCCCCTTTAAGCTGATAATGAGTGATGCTGGATTTTCCCTTCAGGCCCTCTTCAATACCCGCTATATCAAGCTTATTGGCGTGGGCGGGAGGCGGGGTGAAACGTGTGCTGAAGGATTCTGTGAAGAGTTTGTACACCGGGGCCAACTGTCGGTTGAGCCAGACTTCCCAGGAGCTTTGTGTTCCCTCTCCTTTAGAGTCAGATACCTGTAGTGTCTGGAGTTTGCCGAAACGGGCCCGAACCCGACGATTGCTGTCCACGATTCTAATACGGGAATGGGGCCTATCCAGAGATTTGAGCAGATTCTCAATGGTACGGGAAGGGGCCAGCAGCCAGCCCAGTTCGCCGATCTGGCCTGGGTTTGCGGTGCCTATTACCGTCTTCAGCTTTCGACTTTGCGGGTCATCCACATCGGCCACGGCAAAGGCTAGCCGCTTTCCAAGCATGGCCAGTGGGATTCGCATCTCAACGATATAACCCTCTTTGGTCTCTGCCCAGACCCCTTGAATTCGTGGTTCATTGGCCAGGGGGATCTGGTCGTCTGGATCGGCAGGCATGGCAAAGCCGTTGACCCAGCCCGGTTTTTCAGTTGCCAGCAGGTAGCGGTGTAAAACCCCTTCTTTATCCTGGATGCCTATCTGGATATGATCAGACTTACCGGGCGTGAGGGAATTTTTGTGGCGGTACACCACCGTGTCGTCACGGACCAGAAACAGGGCATAGAGGTATTTGCCACGCTGGCCAACCATATGCCTAAAACTCAGCGATTTTGGGTCGTAGGGGACGGTGGTAGAGAGCAGGTGCTCGGCTCCGAACATCTCACTCATCTCCAGTTGCGGCTGCCAGTCGTCACTCTTGCCGTTGAGGCGGATGGCATTTGAGAGGCGAAAGAGGTAGAGATCCCGGCTCTGATCGAGGGAGAGGAAGAGTTCCCTGTCGAAGATATCAGGACGACCAGCCAGGGTGGTAGCTACGGCCTTTGCCGTAAACATCAGGGCATCTTCCCGGCTGGCAAGGAGGCTGGACTGGAGCATGGTACTGAACCTGAATCCGATAAGTGGAATAAGCAGCAATAGGAGAGAGAGCAGGGTCAGTTTGAGACGGAGGGAGATGCGCATGGTGTTATGAATCGGGAAAAGAGATGGTAATTTTTACTCCATCCACTATAACGTAAAGGAGTGGTTAGTTTTTTCCAAATTTTATTAGCTTTTGGCTTCTGGATATGGAGCAGGAAGCCTAACTTTGACAGAAAGGTATCTCCTCTCCACTATGAAACGAAATCCCATAGGTGCTTTTCTGGATAAGACCTCTCCACCGGAGGGTCTTTTTCTACTCATCCTTGCAGTGATCATTGGTGCATCCACCGGTCTTGCTGCGGTCTTCTTTATTCGGCTCATTGCCATTATTCAGACCCATTCCTATTCCACTGTTCAGGCTCTCTTCCCCCACCTTGGGAGCTGGAGCTATGTCTTTGTGCCCATCGCCGGTGCCCTCATCGCAGGTCCTCTGATCGCCTGGTTTGCACGGGAGGCCAAGGGTCATGGTGTGCCTGAGGTTATGCAGGCCCTGATATTGAGTGGGGGCAGGATTCGGCCCCGGGTAGCCCTGGCCAAGATTATTGCCTCAGCTCTCTGTATCGGAACCGGGGGTTCTGCCGGTCGCGAGGGGCCCATCGTCCAGGTAGGTTCCACCCTGGGGTCGGTAATGGGACAGACCCTGCACCTCTCCGATGATCGTATTAAAAATCTTGTGGCCTGTGGAGCGGCGGCGGGTATTGCCGCCACCTTTAACGCCCCCATAGCCGGAGTTGCTTTTGCCATTGAGGTATTGATGTGCGAGCTGCAGGTGCGCAGCTTTGGTAATGTGGCCATCGCTGCGGTCTCGGCCTCCGTGGTCAGCCAGACCTTTCTCGGGGATCGGCCCGCATTCACCGTTCCCTCTTATACCATGGATTCGCCCGTGACCATTCTCTTTTATTTAGTGTTGGGGATATGTGCCGCACTGGTGGGGGTGGCCTTTATCAGGATGCTGGGCTACTTTGAGGATCTGTTTGATAACTGGGAGTTTCCCCTTTCACTGAAACCTGCCGTCGGGGCCTTGCTCCTTGGTCTACTCGGTTTCTTCTACCTCCAGTTGCCGAATGTGAACTTCAGCGGTCCCACCGATTTTCGGATGGGGATGCCTCTTATTGAAAATATTCCTCATGTTTACGGTGCGGGATTTGTTTTTATCGAGGAGGCACTGCAAGGAAAATCATCTTTTCTAATCCTGGCCCTGCTGGTTGTTTTGAAACCCCTGGCCACCTCCTTTACCCTTGGTTCTGGTAATTCTGGCGGTGTCTTTGCCCCGGCACTCTTTGTTGGTGCTATGTTGGGCGGGGCTATGGGGAAACTCTTTGCGGCCTGGCAACCTGATCTTGCCGGGCCTCCCGGGGCTTATGCCCTGGTGGGAATGGCAGCGGTCTTTGCCGCCTGTGCCCGTGCCCCCCTGACGGCCATGCTCATCGTCTTTGAGATGAGTAACGACTATGACCTGATCCTGCCCCTGATGCTTACAGCGGTCACGGCCTCGGTTCTGGCCCAGTATCTCTATCCCGAATCCATCTACACCATGAAGCTTGCCAAACGTAGTATCCGTTTTGAGCAGGGCCGGGATATGGATATCATGCAGGGGGTTCAGGTGAGGGAGGTAATGAACTCCAAACCACTCACAGTGAGGAAGGATCAGCCCCTGGCCGAATTGTATCAGCAGTTTCAGGAGAGTAACTTTCTGGGCTTTCCGGTACTCGATGATGAGGGTGGGCTATGGGGCATTGTTACCTTACAGGATCTGGAACGAACCCTGTCCAAGGGGATGGAAAATCTGCGCAGCCTGAAGGTTGCAGATATTGCAACGGTTGCCCCGGCCACTGTCTTTGGTGACGAACCCATCTGGACGGCTATTCAGAAGATGGCCCCAAGGGATCTGGCCCGGCTGCCGGTGGTTTCACGAACCAGCCCTACGGAGCTCCAGGGCCTGATCAGTCGCAGCGATATTCTGCGGGCCTATGATGTGGGTATAGTACGCAAGCAGCGTGGCCAACTGTTGGAAAAACAGTTGACTCTGCGCCGGGAACAGTACAATGATTTTGCCGAAATCCGTCTCAATGCCGAGCACTATGCGGTGGGCAAAATGCTTCAGGATTTGGACTTGGCCGATTCCGTGAATGTGGTGTCTCTTGATCGAGAAGGGGTGCTCCGTATTCCCCGCGGTCATTCCCACTTCAAGGCTGGCGATATCCTGACTATCTTTGGCAGAAAGGATGCCCTGGCATCGGTTCAGGAGCAATTCTTTCGAGGAAAAACGTAAAGGAAACCGAGTTCTCCGGGTCTACTCTTCCAGCCAGCGGTAGCCCATACCGTATTCGGCCCGGATCCCGTTAAAGTCGGGATCGGTCTCCCGAAACTTCTCCCGGATTCGCCGCACATGGGCCGCAATGGCATTGTTGGTGACCACCACACTGGCGGCATCCATTAGCTGTTCATGGGATTTTACATGGCCGGGGCGTCGTACCAGGGCGTATAATATCCAAAATTCCGTAAGGGTCAGACTAACCAGCCTCTCTCTCCAGTGCACCTGTTTGCGTTCCTCTTCTATGCGCAGTTTACCCTGTCTGATAATGGTTTCATCTGTCTCTCTGGTGCTGCCTCATCGTCTTGGGGGAGAGAGAGAAGAGCTGACGGAGAATCACTCAAACTTACCTTGTGTAGCCTTGTACTCATGACTCACCACTTACCACTGCAGCTGTATCATCATTGCTGCGCAAGTACCACATCCCACCATGCCGGGTGGGACGGCTTGAAGTTGGCACCGAATCAT
>CAYWMZ010000060.1:0-8755 GCA_964459485.1 uncultured Desulfocapsa sp.
TTATCATCAGCCCCTTTTAACAGGCGGCCGCAACTGGACTCAAGAAAGGAAATGTCCTGCTGTTCAAGCGACATAACCTCAGAAGTAGAGAGAGTGTCCTCCGTGTCCATAAAATCCTGGCGCAACAGGGCCTCATGGATTCGATTGTAGCCATTCAATACCTTCTGGAGATCCCTGAAACAGCGAACCATCTCTTCAGAGGCCGCTTCATCGAGATCCATGACAACTGCCTGATCGTCAAGTTCTTTCCAGCGATCAAGCTTTCTGCCATATTCAAAGATACGATCTTTTACATACTGCATCTCCGGCAGCCCGTCTTTTACACCACCGTTTTTATATAAATCCGTCTCTGTGGGGGCGTTCTGGGCTTGCACCCGATCTCCCGTAACAACAGGCCCCGGCTGATAAATTACCTGCGATCCAATATCTTCTGTAGTTTCCAGTTGCTGGGGAGCTTGCGCCATACTGCCAGAAGCAACAATTCTTTTCTTGTCATAGACACATCCCGAGGTGAGAAGAGTACAACAGAGGGCAACACTTACAGTGACATATCGAATGTTCATCATCGTATTTTGTATAAAAGTCTTATTTGAGTAGGGAATTGAGCTATCCATAGCATGGACACTTATACTTCCTTAGGCCAGGAAATCTTCACCCAGCCATGTAGGTTAGTCGGGGTGGGAGAAAACTGATGAGCACTCCCGTGAGATCGGTTCAGAAGAACCTGTCCCCAAGCTACCAGAGAACAACCATGTTGTATCACAGGGAAGGGGAGAATTCAACTCCCCCTTCCACTGTCATCTACAAATCTGTCTCCACAAAGGATTTCCCATCCCCCCAAAAGGGATGATAAGCCCTTGCTGCTTTGAACCTGCCATTCTCATACATCTCACCAAAGGTCATAATCGTTGCCTGATTCCTGTCATTCTCATCCACCTCAACGGCTGGGATCATAAGCCTTCCGCCGTTGTCTTTGTCCACGGCAAGGTTGACCTGTCCCATTTCATCCCGCAACAGGGTCAGTCCATAAAAGGAGAGATCCACAGGATCCAGTTTTTCGCCATATAGTTTGTCACGCAGGATGGTATTGGTCAAATCAGTCCATGTGGGAAGCGCACCACTAGCCCCTGTAATATGAGTACTTTTGCGACGCATGGGCCTGTTGTTATCGAAACCAACATAGACTCCAATGGAATAGCCCCCCTCAATCACCACGCCATCCCCTCTTTTAGCAACGGCCGGAAGAAATCCGAAAAATGAGGCGTTGGTATAGTTGTTGGCGGTACCCGTTTTACCAAGGAGGGGAATTTCCAGGCCCATGGTACCAACCTGCTCCCGACCTGCCCCGTCTTTTTCCGGCAAACGGGCATTCCTTTTAGCGTATCTTCCTGTTCCGAATTTAATGATATTTTCAAGGATACTCCCCAGGGCAAGTCTAGGTTCGGGAGCCAATACCTCTTTTTTCTTCATACTGCTTTTATAGACCACCTCACCATCCGTAGTTTCGATGCGATCAAGAACCGTCAACAGATCTCGGTTCTCCTCACCGCTTTTTTCTGCCAGAAACACATCTCCGGTAACCAGGGATTCATACATCCTTACCATCTCAAGCAGGGTAACGACATTTGAGCCCAAGGGAAAAGAGAGTACCGGATCAAGCTGACTACTTATACCCATCTCTTTTCCATAAGCGATAAGATAACGCAACCCCACCAGAACCCGGAAATCATGCACCCCCGAGAGAACCTCCATACTGTAGGGTGACACCGTGGACAGTCGCTGAGATTCTGTCTTTATCTGTTTCTGTACCAGTGCCAGGGCCTTCGAGCTCAAACTTCCATCGAGCAGGACGCCGTCCCAAAATCTTCTATTGGCTTCAGGGGTACCGGCAGCCAGGAAATGTTTAAGTCGCTCCCGGTCAATGATCATCTGATCAATGGTGAGTTTCTTCCTCTCCACAAAGGTATAATGCTGCGTAATTTTATCATAGCCAAGCACTGCCGGTTGCAGAAAGGAGTCCATGCCAAAAGGATCTCCATCCTCCTCTCTTTGCAAAGAGGCCTTAAATTCCAGGAGCTGCTGCTGACGAAGCACCAGCGTCAGGTAGCTATTCTGTAACAAATTCTGCCGAAATCGCAGCTCATCGGCCCCTTTTGCCGACAGCCCCGGATCTCCAAGGGATACATCCATAGCCTCACTGTAGGTATCGAAATTCAGACCATACTGGAGACGTTTCAGGGTCTGGTATTCATCCACCAGATCTTCAAAGATAAAGTCTGTTTCCAGATGCTGCACAGCCTTGGTAAAGGCCGCCTCCTTGAGAGCAGAACGGTTCAGGACGATACCATAAGTATCTCGAATCCGGCTACGATATAAGGTGTAGGGTTCCTTTTTGCCTTTTCGAAAACGGGGGGCAAGGCCCACCTTCTCCGTTAAATCCCTAAACTCATCAGAGGAGAGGTGGTCAGTCAGGTGATACAACAACCACACCGAGGCCAGATTTTCCGAACGCACCCCAACCCAGCTCATGGATACATCTTTTGCGGTAATGGTATGATCAGGTCTTGGAAAATAGGGTTGTCCCTGGAAGACAAAGACGTCGCGACTATTACTGAGAAGATCAACACTATTCCAGCCCAGCTGCAAGGCGGCGGCGAACAGATAGGGTTTAAAAGCAGAACCCATGGTGCGTTTGGCGGCAACTGCCCGGTTAAAAAACCGATTTTCAACCCCTCCGGCCATAGCCTTGATCATCCCCTTTTGCATGATAAGGGCCCCGCCCTGTATTTGGGGAAAACGCTCCAGATCCAGAATGCGTGTACCATCTTCCCGGATCTCCCTGATGCTGACCCAGACCCGATCCCCGCTTTGAAGTTGATCCACAAGAAGAGGGAGATCCGCATCGCCCGCCTCACTCCAGCGGTTCTTCTTCCACTTCACAAGGGCAGTGAGGAGCCTGTCCAGACCATCCTTACGGATCACGCCTTTACCAAACTCTCCACCAAAATCCACCGTAATTGTGATACCATTGGGGAGAATCGGATCCTGGTCGATCTTTCCCAGAGTGCCAAAGAAGAATGCGCCCTTTTTAATTTCCCGATCACCACGATAGTTTGTTTTGGACAGTTCCTTCTGAACCTCTGCCCGATCATAACCACGCAGCCTCACATCCAATCGTGACAATTCCCGGCGCAGGGAGTAGAGGGTGTTTTCCTGCAAGCCTTTATCAACACTGGTGATAACCCGTACCCCGGCAGTTGCCAGGTTAGAGATGCCATGGGCCTCTAGGGCTTCAGTCACCTCCTTGGTACTCACAGCATCCTTCACCATCTCCATCACATAGTCCAGTGCATAACCAACCTGCCCCTCATGGAAGGCAAGGTCTGCGGCCAGGGCATCTTTATACTCCATAGGGGTGAGCTTTCCCAGGCGACGCATTTGTTTCAAGACATAGGCCATACGAATCTTGATCCGCTTGTGTACCTCGGCCTTGGACTCCTCCGACTTGCGATTAAAGGGGTTATAATAATTGGGACGTTTAACGCTACCCGCAATAAAAACACTCTCAAGCAGGGTCAGATTTTCAACTTTTTTGTCAAAATAATAACGGGCCGCCACGCCAAGCCCATGCCCATTACCACGGACATAGAACTGATTGCTGTAGAATTCAAAGATCTTTTCTTTGGAATAGTGGTGCTCAAGACGCAGGGCATAGAGGAGTTCCTTGAGCTTGGCCTCATAGGATCTGCCGGAACGCTTGAAAAGATTTTTTGCAGTCTGCTGGGTCAGGGTACTGCCACCCTGCACCACCCTGCCCGCCTGGTAATTCTTTATGGCCGCACGGATGATGGATACGGCATCAAAGCCATAATGCTTAAAAAAACGATTATCTTCCGAGGCCACCAGGGCGTTGACAAAGGTCTGGGGGATCTGCTCCCAGGTCACATACTGCCTGTGAGCTTCATCAAAAAAGACACCCAGCGGAGTTCGCCCATCACTGTAGAGTACGGGGCTCTCTTTCCCAAGAATACTCTGGATATTCTCAATGGAGATCTCTTCACCGGGATGGAGCACAACAAGGTAGTAGAGCCCGCTCCCCACGGCAACAACGACAAGTAGGCCCAGCAAAAACAAAAAGAGAATGATTTTTTTCAACATGAAGGTCGGATATGGCTTAAGAATAAATCCTGGAAAACCAATCGGCTAAGATAGAATCCAAGGAGCGTTAGAGATGCGCGAAGTCTCTATTTTGTTGCATTTTATAAGCACTTCGGGTTTAACTAATAAATTCTACGAGATTGTACTGTTTTCAGACGCATATCTCAAGGATGCTTTTCGTCTTCTGAGCAGTTTTCTTTACATAATAGTTAACCTTTCTATGATTCCTGCTCTTCTCTCTTTATTAATTACTTAAATTCTTTATTAATTACTTATATGCCCAGATATTCATCATATATTTTATTTTGCCTCTGCCCTCTTTTCACAGTCCTGTTACTCAGCTCCTGTGGCAGCAAGAGCAGTCCACTTTATGCCCTTCCGGATACAGAGATCGCCTCACCCGTGAGTTCACTCTCCAATGACCCTGAACTTCTACTGGTGGAAGCAGAACCGGAACAGTGTCTCACTGAAGAACTGGAAATGTTACGCCGTAGCGGCACCTGGCAGTCTCCCGACAACCTCCTTACGGAAGAGACTCAGAAGGATAGTGTGAGCTACGACTTTCCCATTGTTATTAATAAACAGGTGGAAGCCTATCTGAACATTTTCCAAAACGAACAGAAGAAGGCATTTCGACGCTGGCTGGAGCGATCTGCCAAATATCTGCCCATGATCCAGAGAGAACTACGAGAAGCCGGGCTACCCGAAGATCTGGCCTACCTTGCCATGATTGAAAGCGGGTTTAACCAGCGTGCCTATTCCCGTTCCCGGGCCGTTGGCCTGTGGCAGTTTATGAAGGGAACCGGAAAAGAGTATAATCTCCGTATCGACAGATATGTGGATGAACGCCGTCATGCCTTAAAATCCACCAGGGCA
The DNA here is from genome assembly GCA_964459485.1 of uncultured Desulfocapsa sp. Classification (GTDB taxonomy): domain Bacteria; phylum Desulfobacterota; class Desulfobulbia; order Desulfobulbales; family Desulfocapsaceae; genus Desulfocapsa. The sequence goes on from CAYWMZ010000060.1 coordinate 5,035, forward strand.
GCTATTGCCTTTCTCTCCGATCTGTATGCCGATTTTGGAGACTGGCATCTATCTGTTGCAGCCTACAACGCAGGTGGGGGCAAGATTGGCCGGGGGCTGAAACGGTATAAGACAGACAACTTCTGGAGTCTTGCCCAAAAACGCTACCTGAAGCTTGAAACGAAACGCTATGTCCCCAAACTCATTGCTGCCATTATTATCGCCAAAGATCCAGAAGCCTACGGATTCACAAATATCAGTTATGATCCCCCAATCCAGTACGAAACCCTGCGGGTGGGGCCAGGCCTCAGCCTCGATGCCGTGGCCCTGGTGAGTAACAGCAGCAACAAGCTCATCAAGCAACTCAACCAGGAACTCAAGACCGGCAAGACCCCCCTGAACAAACGCTACTACGATGTGCAGATTCCCATGGGTCACGGAGAGATAGCCAAGGCCAATCTACCACGCCTCAGCAGTGTGGTCAGCACAGGATACAAAACCCATATTATAAAGAAAGGGGATACCCTCTCGAGGATATGCAGACGTTACAATATAAATAAAACCACCCTGCTTAAAATAAATAATTTGCGAAGCAGCAGTTTAGTTGCAGGTAATCACCTGCGTATCCCCTATAGTCATACCCGTCATCGGCTTCTGGCCCTGGGGAGTACCGTGGCTGAAGCTTCAGACGATCTTATCCTCCATACCATTAAGACCGGGGAAACCGTCTCTAAGATTGCCGCTACCTATAACGTTCCGGCTGCTCTCATTGTTAGCTGGAATGGGTTAAAGAATATCCACAAAATCAGGGCCGGACAACAGCTCGCCCTGTACATTGAAGGTGCCGGAAAATTGAACAGGGCTGTTCCTCTAAAGAAACAAATCCCCTCAAGCCCTACCATTGCAGCAAACAGTCAGACATCACTCATCGTCTTTTCAAAGCAGAAAAAATGGGCTATCGATACCAGTAGCCCGAACAATGAGACCATCAGTTGGTACCGTGTCCGCCAGGGAGATTCCCTGTGGAAAATTGCCAGGCGATTTAACCTCTCCACCCAGCAGCTTAAATCCTGGAATAAACTTACTTCAAACCGAATTCATCCGGGGATCAAGCTGAAGATCAAAAACGTCTAAGGGGCCATTTCCGATTGCGTCCAGATACTTCCTTCTTTTCAAGTGCCAGCCTTCTGACCCCAAGAAACACCCGGATATGAAGCATAAGCATCCCCTTTTCTTAACCCGGACATAGCATGTCGAACACATCATTTCCAAGCAAAGAATATCCTACCGACGTCCACATCCTGTCCCACGAGGGAAGAACCATCCTCCTGATCGGCACGGCCCACATATCGCAGGAATCTGTGGATCTTGTCCAGGAGGTTATCTCTCAGGAGAATCCCGACTGCGTCTGTATAGAGCTTGATGAAAAACGCTACACGGCCCTTACTCAAAAGAAGAAGTGGCAGTCCCTTGATCTCAAACAGATCATCAAGGACAAACAGTTATCCACCCTTATAATTAACTTGTTGATGGCCTCCTACCAGAAGAAGCTTGGCGGGCAACTTGGGGTAAAACCCGGAGCCGAGTTACTGATGGCTGCAAACACGGCCAAGGAAAAGGATATCCCCATTGCCCTGTGTGACCGTGATGTGCGTATTACCCTGCGGCGGGCCTGGAAATCCACCTCCTTTTTTAAAAAGGGCTATCTCCTGGCCACCCTCTTTGCCACCCTCTTTGATTCCACAGAGATCAGTGAAGAGAAACTGGCTGAGATGAAACAGAAGGATATCCTCTCTGACCTGATGGAAGAGATGGGCAGCATCCTGCCTGATGTGAAAAAAGTCCTTATTGATGAACGGGATATCTATCTTGCAGAAAAAATTAAGGCCGCAGACGGGAAACGTCTGGTGGCTGTTGTCGGGGCCGGCCATGTGAATGGTATTAGTAAACTGTTTGGAAATGATCACAGTTCTGAACTCGATGCCATCTCCATCATCCCACCGATTTCCAAAATGTGGAAGATCCTGGGCTGGTCCATTCCGGCACTTATCATCGGCTCCGTTGTAACGATCGGAATGCAGAAAGGCATGGCAGACGCCGGTGCAAATATCCTCTACTGGATTCTTGCCAACGGTATTCCATCCGCCATTGGTGGCGTGCTGGCCTACGCCAATCCCCTCACCGTAATCGGAGCCTTTGCCGCCGCTCCCATCACCAGCCTCACGCCCGTTATCGGAGCCGGTTATGTGGCCGCCTTTATCCAAGTGATGCGCACGCCTCCCGTGGTAAAAGAGTTTGAGACCGTGGGGGATGATATGGGCAGTGTCAAAGGCTGGTGGAAAAACAAACTCCTACGGGTCTTCCTGGTCTTTCTCTTCACAGGACTAGGCTCTGCCATTGGAACCTATGTAGGTGGCTACGAGATCATTAAAAACCTGGTCAGCTGAGAACCTTCCCCTACTCCCATTATAAAAATAAAGAGATAGCTAACTATTATGACTAATACAAAGAAAGACGACAGCAAAGAAAAAAAAGCAGGCCCAGTTCTCAATTCCAAACAGAAGAAGTTCCTCAAAGGATTAGGCCACAGCCTTAACCCGGTGATCTCCATTGGAAAGGAAGGGCTTGGTGAGAAGATGATTACGGCAACAGCTTTGGAACTGAGCCGTCACGAACTGATCAAGGTAAAAATAGGAAAGAGCAGCTCAGCCGAAAAGCAGGAGGTCGCTGACGTGCTCTCCATTGGCACCGAGAGCAGTCTGGTCCAGATTATCGGGAAGACCATTCTCCTCTACAAGAAAAATCCCAAGCTGGATAAAGAAAAACAGATCCGGCTGCCATAGACTCCCTGGCAAGAACCGATGGTCTCTTTTTTACGTCGAGCTAGAAGAGATCTCAAAGAGCGGGCTGGGCTGCCCTTGGGCCGCCACATGAAGACGGCGCTGATAGTGGGGATCAAGCTTTGGAATCACGCTTTCCAGGGCAAGACGTGGACTGTTATTGGTCTCACTGAGATGGGCCAGCACAATATGCTGCAAGCCATCATGGAGTACACTTTTGAGGAAATCTGCGGCATCGCCATTGGCCAGATGTCCCTGACTTGAGCGTACCCGCTGTTTGAGTGAATGGGGATAGGGGCCGGTTTTCAGCATTTGCAGGTCATGATTGAACTCCAGCACCAGTCCGTTACAGCCACTCAGCCTATTTGCAATGAGAGCCGAGACCTTACCGGTGTCGGTGCAGCAGGCGACACTGTACTTGCCATCACTCACCAGATAGCCCACAGGATCCAGGGTATCGTGGGAGATGCTGAACGATCTAACTTCAAGATCCTGAAGTTGAACCGGTTTTCCGGTCTCAAACTCCACCCGTTTATAAATCTTCCCCATCTTTTTGTCACTGCCCCGAAAGGTCCCTTCGTTGGCATACACCGCCATTCGGCAACGTCTGGAAATCACTCCGGCACCCATAATATGATCACCATGTTCATGGGTGAGAAAAAGCCCTGCTACCTGCGCCATATCTTTGCCGTGGACGGCCAGACGCCGGGCAATCTCCTTTCCAGAAAAACCGGCATCTATTAAGATAGCAGTCTTGCCAGATTCAATATAGAGGCAGTTCCCCTTACTCCCTGAGCCAAGTACTGAAAATTTCATATGGATCTCTGACTTCCCTTCTCAGACACCGCTATGCCCAAATCCGCCAGCGCCACGTTCTGTTTCATCAAGTTCAGTGCGCAACT